>CAKZKV010000060.1 GCA_937124505.1 uncultured Alphaproteobacteria bacterium | reverse complement strand
CAAACGCCTCAATGACCTGTCCGGCGGCGTCTCCGCCCTGATATCCTTCGGACAGAATTAATCGTGTAGAGGCCACGTTCAGTCCCAGCCGCAGCGCGGTAGCGATCAGCAAAACCGTTGGAAATGTTGAAAATTCAAGCGGCGCGCGGATGAAAAGCACTATCATCAAAATCAGTACGGACAAGGCCACGGAAACCGACAAGCCCATATCCAGCAGCCACGGCGGAATCGGCACCAGCATAAACAGCAGGATCGCGACAATACCAAGCGCCAGCGCCAAATCTCCCCGCATGAGGAAAGATAAGTTGCTGCCAAAGTTTGCTCCCGAGGAGGCTGTCTCGTTGGTTGACGTGTCGGACATTTGAAAATTACGTAATTTGTGCTATTTAAGAGTATATCATAATGGCACATAAATAGGAGTTGAAAAAGACGTCCTTTTATGATCGGTTAACATAAAATTTATTGTAGAGGAGATGTAGATGACAAATCTTACACGTATTGCCCGCCGTGCTTTATTGGCGACAACTCTTTTGGGAGGATCTGCCGCAGTTCAATCAGAAGAAGCCACCGCAGAACAATCGCCCATTCAGGCAAAAATTCAAGCCAAGCTGGCCGAACATGGCTGTACCCAGCCTGACGTAGATGCAATCATTGAGCGTTTGGGGCAGGATGCCAAAGGCGATATTCTTGCTGTTTATAGAGGGGAGGCAAATGATCTTCCTGATATCCCTTCTGGCGATCCTGAGGCAGATGGCAAAGCATTACAGGCCAGTGTGGATTTTGCAAAATGTGTGATGGTAACAGATGCGCTCAAGATGGGCGTTGCCGCAGATATCCGTAGAGTTGCCGAGGCTGCGCAGGAGGATCATCCGAAAAAGGGCCCGGCTTTACAACTTTCTGACCTTCTGGCAGATAGCATTGAATTGCCCGCGGCACGGGACGCGGCAAAAACACCTGATAAGGAAGCCGGTAACGCCGCTTTGGAAGCGGCCAGAGCGTGTGTTCTTGATGTTATCCAGGCTGAGCAGGCTGCTGTACAAGCCCGCGCCGCAAGTGATGCAATCGGTATGCCGAGTTTGGAAGGTAACTAGGTCACCCCCCGCTTGCTATGGGAATCTCAACGCCTTCTTCTTTATATTGATTGAGCTTGTTCCGCAGGGTGCGGATGGAAATGCCGAGGATGTTGGCGGCGTGGGTGCGGTTGCCCAGCGTATGTTCCAGCGTGTTCAGGATCAGTTCCCGTTCTACATCCGCCAGAGGTTTACCAATATAGGCCTCCACCGCACCGGGGTTTTGGACGGTTTCTGCTCCCCCCACCTTTGTTTCCTCCCCCTTATGTGAGGGGGGAAGGGGGGCGTCAGCCCCGGAGAGGGGTAAAGAAGACATTCCACTAAACGCAGCATCTTCCAGCATAATTGCGTCCGCTTCGATGTCGTCCTCCAGAGAGATGATAATCGCGCGGTGCATAGTGTTTTCCAACTCCCGGATGTTCCCGCGCCAGGGATATTGCTCCAGAAGGTTTTTCGCAGCAGGGGAAATTTTCTTCTTCGACACGCCATTGGCTTCTGCATATTTATCCGCAAAAAACTGCGCCAGCGGCAGGATGTCCCCCGGACGTTCGCGCAGGCCCGGCAGCTTGATCGTCATGACGTTCAGGCGGAAATAAAGGTCTTCGCGGAAGTCCTTTTTATCCACGGCCTGCTGCATGTCACGGTTGGAGGTCGCAATCACACGGACATTGACTTTTACATCGCTGTTACTGCCAACACGGGTAATGACGCGTTCCTGCAACACCCGCAACAGTTTGGCTTGCAGGTTGATATCCATCTCCGTGATCTCATCCAGCAGGATCGTGCCGTTATTGGCTTCTTCGAATTTCCCGATGCGGCGCCCGGTTGCGCCGGTAAACGCGCCCTTTTCATGTCCGAAGAGTTCGGATTCAAGCAGGTTTTCAGGGATGGCAGCGCAGTTCAGGGCAATGAAGGGGCCGTCTTTGCGTTTGGAATGGTTGTGAATGTAGCGGGACATCACCTCTTTCCCTGTGCCGGATTCGCCGGTAATCAGGACGGTGGCCTCGGACGGGGCCACTTTATCAGCCAGCATGACGACGCGTTTCATGGCGGGGTCATTGGCAATCATGTCGGATTGTTCTTCGGTTGCGGCCTGCAGGATTGCGGCGATCAGGTCGGCATCCGGAGGGAGGGGAATATATTCCTTTGCTCCGTCCTCAATTCTATACTAAGCTTTGAATCGACGTTGTTTCAT
>CAKZKV010000059.1 GCA_937124505.1 uncultured Alphaproteobacteria bacterium | reverse complement strand
CGCAAACACCCCCCATGACAACGCATATCCGGCATTCTCAAAATAATCGGCAAAGTATAGGGCCACAATAAGAGAGAGGTTAAACAGAACCGGGGCAATGGCAAACGGCGCAAAACGGTCGTGAGCGTTCATCACACCACCCATCAGGGCCGTCAAAGACATCAGCAGCACATAAGGAAAAGTGATCTGCCCCATACTGACCGCCAGCCCGTAACGCTCCGGATCATCATGGAATCCCGGCGCAATGACGTAAATGACCGCAGGCATAAAAGCTATAAATAAAAAGACCAGAGCGCTCAGAAATAACAGCATAATACTAAAAGCCCGGCTGGAAAATAACTGCGCGGCCTCTGCCCCGTCTTTTTCCAGCACTTCGGCATATTTCGGAACAAAGGAAACGCTGAACGCCCCCTCCGCCGTGACCTTCCGAAAGAAGTTCGGCAATTTCAGGGCCACAAAAAATGCATCCGCCACAGGCCCGGCCCCCAGAATAGTTGCCGTCATCACGTCACGCACAAACCCTGCAATGCGGGAAACGCCTGTCAATCCGGCAACCGTGGCCATGGCCTTAAATAATTTCATGATTTTATAAGGAAGTCCCTTGGTTATTTCATTATTTCGACTTATATATCATAGGAATGACATCAAATCACCAAAACAAAGAGAGTCGCTGGTTTGGAAACCGCGCCGTTGATCCTGAAGAAAAAACCGGGCTGGTGCGCGGCGTATTTGATTCCGTGGCGGATAACTATGACCTGATGAACGACCTGATGTCTCTGGGAATTCATCGTCCCTGGAAAGATTCTTTCGTCCGCATGATCCGCCCCAGACCCGGACTGAATTATCTGGACGTGGCGGGCGGCACGGGTGATATCGCCTTTCGTATTTACAAAAAGCTGCAACAGTTCCCTGAAACCGCAAAACCATCGCAAATCACCTTACTGGATCTTAACCCTAACATGCTCTCCGTCGGGCGAGATCGCGCCATGGATAAGGGGCTTGGAACCAGCTTTGACTGGGTCTGCGGAAATGCTGAGTATCTGCCGCTCGAAGATAATTCTCAGGATGTTTACACAATTGCCTTTGGCCTGCGGAATGTCACGCACATTGATACCGCGTTGAGCGAAGCCTTTCGCGTCTTAAAACCCGGCGGGCGTTTTTTCTGTCTGGAATTCAGCAAGGTACAGATCCCGGTAATGGATCGTATCTATGACGTTTATTCAGATAACGTCATCCCGCTTCTGGAGGAAAAAGTCGCAGGGGATCGTGACAGTTATCAATATCTGGTTGAAAGCATCCGCCAGTTTCCGTCTCAGGAGCAACTCAAGCGCCGGGTTGAGGCTGTCGGATTCAAAACCTGTAGCGTTAAAAATCTTTCTTTCGGGATTGCAGCCATTCATTCAGCTGTGAAGGCATAAACCCCGCGGCAGGCAGCGGAGCATCCCGTCATTGCGCGGCGCAGCAATCCAAAGAGATTAAATTTCAAATCTTTCGTGCGGTATAACAGCCGGGGCAGGCATGTCGATAGTCTCAACAGGGAATTGAGGTGCCGTATGCGCATTGTAATAGGAAGATTTGTTATTACCATCTAAATTTCCACCTGCAAATACGGCGACAGCCAGAATAGCACTCAACCCTAATGTGGGAACAATCGCATCCACTATAGGTTGCCCGTCAATGCTTCTGTTACAATGACGCGTAGTTCTGTAAAAGTCACCCGTTCTTATCCGACGTAAATTGGAAGGAATATGATGTGCGTTGTTTGCTAATAAGTCCATTACCACTCTCCTCTATTTTAGAAATGTTGCGTTTAAAATATTTCAATATAAGTTTAATCTTATATAATCAGGGCTTTCTAAAATTGCAATCACATTTGATGAAGTTCTGGAAATTAACACCCATGAATTCATGCAAAAACCCCCGCGACTCTTATGCAAAAAAATATTGATTTTACAAATCCGTAAGTGTATGTATTGTCAGTTGAAATTATAACCATTGACTTAACCCAAGGGGACTAGAATGAATACTATGCTAAAATCTGCACTTTTCGCTGCAGTTATCTTGTTTGGTGGCATTTATGCTTTTGATGCCGTTTACAAAAACGTTTCAAATAACGCAGGCGACATGGCCATGATGGAACCAGCCTCCGGTGATGAAGAAGACTCCATGATGGGTGACGCTCATGATATGGCTTCCCACGCTATGCACGCAGCGGAAGAAGCTGGTGATGATTCAGAACATATGGCAGTAGAGGCAATGGAAGAAACTGAAGAAGTTCTTGACGAAGTTTCTGAAGAAGCGGCTGACATGACCACAGAAACAATGGACGCAGGTGAAGAAGCCATGCATGATGCAGAAGACATGATTGAAGAGTACACGGACGGCATGGAAGAAGAAACAGACATGCTTGAAGAATCTGATGAACCTGCCACAGAAGAGGAAATCTTTGAAATTGACGAAGACATTGAAGAGCAAAGCAGCAATGTTCTGGAAAGCATCGAAGAAGAAGCTGAAATCATGGCAAATGAAGCAAATGAAGCCACAAAGAAAATGATGTCAGAAACAGAAAAAGCCATTAATGATGCAGCAAACACACAGCCTGCTGCCGGTGAATAATCTAATTTCGATATGAATTTAAAAAAGCTCCGCACATGCGGGGCTTTTTTTGTTATAGTGCCGACAATATGAAACGCATTCTTCTCATTATCAGTGGCGGGATTGCCGCTTACAAATCCTTGGAACTGATCCGCCTGATTCGTAAGGCGCATATGGATGTGCGCTGTATCCTGACTAAAGGCGGCGAACAGTTCGTCAAACCCTTAAGCGTTGCTGCCCTGTCCGAAAATCACGTTTACACAGATTTATGGTCTTTGAAGGATGAAACCGAGATGGGGCATATTCGTCTGTCTCGTGAGGCCGACCTGATCGTAATCGTCCCGGCCAGCGCCAATATCATCGCCCGTATGTCTCACGGTCTGGCAGAAGATCTTGCAAGCACAACGCTGCTTGCCGCTAATAAGCCCGTCATGATCGCCCCGTCCATGAACCATATGATGTGGAAAAATGCTGCAACACAAAAAAATATTCAGACGCTGAAAGAGCGCGGCGTTCATATTCTGGAACCAACGGAAGGCGCTATGGCCTGCCATGAAACAGGAATCGGGCGTATGCAGGAACCCGAAGATATTTTGAAAGCCATTCAGAATTTTTTAAACGCGCAGCAATCGTTGGTGGGATTGAAGGCTCTTGTAACCTCCGGCCCGACATATGAACCGATTGATCCCGTCCGCTTCATCGGCAACCGCTCCAGCGGCAAGCAGGGACATGCGATTGCCTGCGCCCTGCGCGATGCGGGCGCAGACGTCACCCTGATTACCGGCCCCGTTGCCCTGCCTGATCCTGAACAGATCAATACGCTTCATGTCGAAACCGCCGAAGAGATGTACAACGCCGCAGCAAAACATCACAAAGGATGCGATCTTGCCGTTTGTGCCGCCGCGCCCAGTGACTGGAAACCCTCCCATCAAAGTCCGGAAAAAATAAAGAAACAAGAGGGGCATGCCGCACCGCACATAGAATTTGAAGAGAATAAAGACATCCTGAAAATGATTTCAAATTCAGAAGACCGCCCGAAACTGGTGATCGGATTTGCTGCGGAAACGGAAAACCTGATTGAACATGCCAAAGCAAAACTTGAGAAGAAAGGCTGCGACTGGATACTTGCCAACGATGTGTCCGGGGATCAGGTTTTTGGTAAAGATGAAACGCATATCCACCTGATTGAGAAAGACAATGTGACAGATTTGAATGTTTACACAAAGGAAGCGCTGGCGGAGGTGCTTGTAAATAGAATTGCCAAGCACCTGAAAAGCGCTTAATACTGAAATCATGTTTAACAAAAAAAGATTTATGAACGATAACATCATGGAACAGACTCTCGTTGCCATTCAGCCCTTGCCACATGCAGTCGGCCTGAATCTCCCCTCTTACGCCACCAGTCAATCCGCCGGCATGGACTTATGCGCCGCCATTGAAGAAGCCATTGAACTTGGCCCCGGTGAGCGCATGCTGATCCCGACCGGGCTGGCCATTGCCCTGCCCGCCGGATATGAGGCACAGGTGCGCCCGCGCTCCGGCCTGGCCGTCAAAAACGGTGTCACCGTCCTGAATTCCCCCGGCACGATTGACGCCGATTACCGCGGCGAAATCAAGGTCATTTTGATTAATATGAGCGAAGAACCGTTCACAATTGAGCGCGGCATGCGCATCGCCCAGATGGTCGTCGCCAAGTACGAGCATATTGAATGGAATGTTGTTGAAAATCTGGAAGAAACAGAGCGCGGCGCCGGCGGTTTCGGTTCCACAGGAACGAATGGGTAAATTTTAAAGTTCGGCTTGCTGTCTCTTGCCTCCCGCGCTAACGTGAGCTTATGAGT
>CAKZKV010000058.1 GCA_937124505.1 uncultured Alphaproteobacteria bacterium | reverse complement strand
AGTAACGCGCCGGTCATGCGTCCCGACGAAACCTGGCTAGGACGCGTGATTAATGCGCTGGGGGAACCCATTGATACAAAAGGCCCTTTAAGAGACGGCGCGATCCCGATTCCTCTTCGGAACAAGCCGCCGCCGCCGCATGCGCGGCGACGCATTGGCCCGCAACTGGATTTGGGCGTGCGGGCGGTCAATACGTTTCTGGCCACCTGTGAAGGCCAGCGGATGGGCATTTTTGCAGGTTCCGGCGTTGGTAAGTCCGTCCTGCTTTCCATGATGGCACGCTATACCGAAGCCGAAGTCGCTGTCATCGGGCTGGTTGGGGAACGGGGACGTGAAGTTCAGGAATTTCTGGAAGACGATCTGGGGGAAGACGGCTTGCAGAAATCCGTGGTCATTGTTGCCACGGGCGATGAACCGGCCCTGATGCGTCGTCAGGCCGCTTACACCACCCTCTGCGTGGCAGAATACTTCAGAAACCAGGGGAAAAACGTCCTTTGCATGATGGATTCAGTGACCCGTTTTGCCATGGCGCAACGGGAGATCGGGTTATCCGCCGGGGAGCCGCCAACCTCCAAGGGCTATCCGCCAACAACGTTCGGTGAATTGTCCCGCCTGCTGGAACGTGCCGGGCCGGGAGAAAAAAACACCGGCAATATTACCGGCATTTTCTCCGTTCTTGTGGAGGGGGATGACACGAATGAGCCGGTCTCCGATGCCGTGCGCGGAATTATCGACGGGCATATCGTCATGGACAGGGCGATTGCCGACCGCGGTCGTTATCCGGCGATTGACATCCTGAAATCCACCTCACGCGCCCTGCCAAAGGCCCTGAGCGACCAACAAAACGCCATTCTGCGCCGCGCCAAGCAGATTATTTCGACCTATGAAGACATGGTCGAACTAATCCGTCTGGGTGCTTACCGCCGCGGCTCCGACAAGGCCGTGGATGAAGCCATCCAGATTTACCCGCAAATCGAAAGCTTCCTGACACAGGACAAAGACGATCATTCCACGATTGAGGAAAGTTTTGAACGACTGAAGGAAATTGTAACTTGAATAAAAAAGAACCACCTAAAATTGAGATGAAAACATTTCTCTACAGGCAGTTAAAAATACCCCTGTGGAAAAGATTATTGATGGCAATATTTGCTATCTTCATAGGGCTATTTTTGGGGCTACTTTGTGTTATTCTAGGCTTAAATAAATGACCACGCCCACCTCCCTCATTCGTTTGCGCAAATACAAGAAGGATATATCCTGATATGTATGAGAAAAAACCGCTTCTGACTCAATTACATGAACGACGCAAGACACTGGTCTTTGTGTTTCTGTTCATGATCTATACGCTCATTTCGTTTCTGATCACAGATGATCTGGATCTTGTTGTAAAAGATATTGTTCCCTTTCTGGTAGTTCTGTTCATCGGTGGCGTCATTTTGGGAATAGCCATGATCGTCCACAAAATTCTGGGACTGAAAGCCGCCAAAATCACCGCGGCAATCCTGATGCTATCTGTTCCCCTCTTTATGCTCATATATTACTATGTGCTGGAGCAATAATGTCTGACCTTTCCTCTCTCATTCGCTTGCGCAAACATACCGTTGACCAGAAACAGAAATTTCTGGCAGAGCTTTATCGTCAGGCAGAAGCGCTGGAAAACAAAAAAACCTCATATGAAGAAAAACTTGTGAAAGAGCGGGCATTACTGGAAGAACAGGAGATGTTGGAAGCCCTGGCCTGGTTCGGGCGTTTTGCCGAAGGGGTCAAAACACAAATAGAATTGATCAACAAGGATATCAGAAATCTTGAACAACGCATTGATATTGCACGAGCTGACTTACGCAATGCGTTTACAGAACTGAAAAAAATCGAAATCACCCGCGACCGCCGCGCCGAAGTGGAAAAAAAAGCTGCCCTGAGCAAAGAAAGTAAAGAACTGGACGAAATTGGCATTGAGGGACATCGACGAAAAAGCGAAGAGCGATAGTGCGAGGATGCGAGAGACAGGAGAGGATGCGATATTTTACCTCTCGCATGATCGCATTTCGCAAAATCACATCTTCGAAAAAAACACTTGACCACCACATCTCTTTTCCCTTATATGTGCAAACTCGAAAAGTTATTAGACAAATAAGGATTTTGAATGCCAACCATTCAGCAATTGATCCGGAACCCAAGAACTCCGGTCATTAAAAGAAAGAAAAACCGTGCACTGGAACGCAACCCGCAACGTCGCGGCGTTTGCACACGCGTTTACACAACTACACCTAAAAAGCCGAACTCCGCCCTGCGTAAGGTCGCAAAAGTCCGCATGACGACAGGTTATGAGGTCATTTGCTACATCCCGGGTGAAGGGCACAACCTGCAGGAACACTCCGTCGTTCTGGTTCGTGGTGGTCGTGTGAAAGACTTGCCGGGTGTTCGTTACACGATTGTTCGTGGCGCGCTGGATACACAAGGCGTGAAAGATCGTAAACAAGCCCGCTCCCGTTATGGTGCGAAGAGACCTAAATAAGATAAGGAACAGAATATATGTCACGTAGACACCGCGCTGAGAAAAGAGAAGTCCTTCCCGATCCAAAATTCGGAGATATCGTTCTGACAAAATTCATGAACATCGTCATGTACGGCGGAAAAAAATCCATTGCCGAAAAAATTGTTTACGGTGCCATTGCACAACTGGATAAAAAAGCCGCAAACATGAACGTGTCTGACGAAGATAGTTCAGACGGCGACAAGTCCGGTTCAAAAGGCCTTGGCATCTTCCACCGCGCCCTGAAAAAAGTCCGTCCGCAAGTTGAAGTCCGTTCCCGCCGCGTAGGTGGTGCAACCTATCAGGTTCCTGTAGAAGTTCGTTTTGATCGTGGTCAGGCGCTGGCCATTCGCTGGCTGATCGAATCAGCCCGCAAGCGCAGCGAAAACACAATGACAGAACGTCTGGCGGCTGAGCTTCTGGATGCCGCGCAAGATCGTGGAACTGCGATCAAAAAGCGTGACGATACACACAAAATGGCCGAAGCCAACAAGGCGTTTGCCCACTTTAGATGGTAATTTTTCCTTTTTTCAGATATACTTGGATGTATGGAAGATCAAACTGCGAAACTTATACTGGAAGCTATTGCCGACTTTCGACAAGAGATTAATCTGCGGTTTGAAAAACTGGAAACGGTTCAGGAATTTCAAAAGGCAGATTTTATTCAGATAAAATCACAGCTTCTGGAATTAAAGCTGCAGGTGCAACAAAGTGAAAAAGCTGTCATTGCCGCAATGACAGTCGCCGATCAGAATACGGACAGTAACATGCTGTTACTCACAAGAATTGATGAACTTGAAAAACGTCTGGAAGCTTTAGAGAATCGCTAGGCTATTATGATTTTAACCCTCCTCAAATCCAAAATTCACCGGGCGACTG
>CAKZKV010000057.1 GCA_937124505.1 uncultured Alphaproteobacteria bacterium | reverse complement strand
TGTCACAGGTAATTTCAGTGCCTCGCATGCGCGGCCTGTCTGGTTTTATCTGCCGCTTTTGCCCGTTATGTTTTTGCCATGGGTTTTCTTTCCGTCCTTTTGGAAAGGAATGCACCGCTTTAAACAGAGTTATTCCAGTCAGTGGGCTGTCAGATTTCTGCTTATTTGGATGCTCCCTGTTTTTATTGCTTTTTCCTTGATTAGTGGCAAGCAGCCGCACTATCTTGTCCCGTTATTGCCAGGGGTATTGATCCTGATTGCGCTTTGGCTGGAGATATCTTTTAAGAAAATATACCTAATAGCAGGGGGTATGGCTGCAATTTTAGTTCTTGTGCAAGTTGTAGGTGCCCTGACTTTTTTCAAAAGATACGATCTTCAGCCTGTAGTCGCTTACATGCAGGCGCATCAGCAACATGATTGGGCTTATATCCCTAAATATCACGGAGAGCTTACCTTTTTAGGACGTCTTGAGAAAGCAGTTGATAATGAACAGATGGATACGATTGACGAGTGGTTTGCAACCCACCCTGACGGACTGGCTGTTATCCGTTTTCAAAATCCCGCGCAGGTTTCTGATTATGAAATGGTATTTGATATGCCATACCGCAGCAAGAGAATAGGAATTTTCAAACGTTTAGAGTAAATTTTTCTTTTGCGCTTCTTTTAAGGCCCAGACGGTATAATCCATAATTTTTGGATGGGCTAACGCATCCTCTACGCGGTCATAGGTAACGCTTTCAGCCTCATAACATCCTGTGATTGTTTTATGCCTGTCATGCCAGAAATAGACGTGGACGAGTTCCGTGTAATTTGTAAATGCCTCTGTTATGGCACCAATAAAAGTCAAATCCTCTTGCCTGATGATGCCGCCGGTTTCTTCCCGTATTTCACGGATCAGGCCCTTCAGAACGGTTTCATTCTCTTCGACATGCCCGCCGAAAATATTCAAGACACCAGCATATTGACCCCAGCTTTCCGGGCGCTGTTGCATCAGGAGTTTATGGTCATGCGTCAGAATAATGCAATCAGCCAGATGAACTTTAAATTGAGAGAGGTCAGTCTCATCCAGATTGACGGGTCTGATAATGTCATTCATAGACTTACCTTAGGCTGCGGCCTTGGGGATTTCCAGTTTTTCAATAATATCGTCAATCAGTTCATCAGAATGAACTTTATGTTTTCGGGCACGATCTGTATGCATCAGGCGGTGGCGCAGAACGGGTTTGACCATTTCCTGCACATGTTCAATGGTCACTTCTTTTTCTCCCCGAAACCATGCCAACGCCCGGCAGGTTTTATCCAGTGCCAGAGAGGCCCGCGGAGAGGCTCCGATGCTGATATAACTTTTTAACTCATAGTTGATCCGTTCCGGGTAACGCGTGACAAAAATGAAATCGACCATATATTTCAAGACATGCTGAGGGACCTTGATTTCATCAATCTCTCCTCTGGCTTTGAAAATTGTTTCCTGTGGAAGCGGTGGGGTTCTTTCTTTTTTCTCTTTCTTTTGTTTTTGTTCTCCGCGCACGAGCTCAATAATTTTCATTTCGGATTCTTCCGAAGGATATTCGACATTGGCGTGCATAATAAAACGGTCTTTCTGGGCTTCGGGAAGCGGGAACACACCGTCCTGGTCTGCCGGGTTCATGGTGGCCATGACCATGAAGAGTTTCGGCATTTTAAAGGTTTGTCCGCCAACGGTGACTTGCCGTTCTTCCATGGCTTCCAGCATGGCGTTCTGTGTTCTGGAGGGGGCCCGGTTCACCTCGTCGGCCAGAACAATGTTGTTGAAAATCGGGCCTTCTTCAAATTTCAGGATGGTTTTTTCTGTGCCCTCTTCCTTAATGGCGACCATTTGTCCGGTAATATTGGCGGTGGTCAGGTCGGGCGTAAACTGAATCCGGCCAAACTCACATTCCACATTATCGGCCAGAGCACGGATAGCACGGGTTTTCGCCAGACCGGGCAGACCTTCCACCAGCAGGTTCCCATTGGAGAGAACGGCAATCAGGATATGGTCAAGAATATCGGCCTGTCCGATAATATATTTGCACATTTCCTTATGCAGATTCAGGATATCCGGGCGAACGCTCATTTACTTTCCTATTTTCTCTTATATATTTTTATTTTAATAGAATATGGCGATAAGACAAATATGTCTTCATAGCCTTTTAACATTTTTCACGATAGACTAAGAAAAAAAATAATTCGTTAAAGGCTTTTCAAAAATGGTAAAACGTTTTCTCGTATCAGACGAAGATCTCGAAGAATTGATCCATTCCTACTGTCGTGATTTTACACAGCTGGCTGGTGAGGGGCGCTACGACCCGATTACAGGACGGGACAGTGAGGTACAGCAAACAATTCTGATCCTGCTTCAGAAGGGGCGTAAAAACTGTTGTTATCTGGCCCCTGCCGGGGTGGGTAAGACAGCACTGGTGGTCGGATTGGCCCAACAGATTGTGCAAAATAATGTGCCGGAGTATCTGAAAGGTGCGCGTGTTCTTGAAGTTGATCTGGCATCTATGGCTGCGGGTACAGGCAGTATGTCGGAATTTCAGGAGCGCTTTATCCCGATTTGTAAAGGGTTGGCGGAGCGGTATCACGATCCGAAATATCCCAAATTCATTATGTTTCTGGATGAAATTCATACTATCATGCCGACTGTGGCGGGGTCCGCCTATCGCGGGTTATCGGAGGTGATGAAGCCGTATCTGACAGTGGGGGACTTGCATGTGATCGGGGCAACAACGCGGGACGAATACCGCATGTTTGTGGCGGAAGATCCGGCGCTTGACCGCCGTTTCCAGAAAATATTCCTAAACATTCCCTCGCCGGAAGAAACCATGGAAATCCTGAAAAATATTCGTCCGGGGTATGAAAAACACCACAGGATTACCATTCCGGATGAGTGTCTGGAATTGATTATTAATCTGACGAATGAGCATATGCGCCGCCGGAACCAGCCGGATAAATCCATTATTATGATGGATGCGTCCAGTGCATATCACGTTCTTGAGAATGGAATTGGCGGTACATTGACGAAAGATGATGTCAAATATATGGTCGGGAAGGAAACATCACTCAATCCGAAGGCCTTGGAAGGGTAAAACTTTCATCATGTCTCCTGGGGTATTATTTTTCTGCGCGAAAGACTTTAAAGCCGTTTTCTTCTGTACATTTTTCAACTTTGAAAAAGCAGTGTGATAATGTTTGCTCATAGGGAAGGTGGTGGTTGGCCACCATCCAGAGCACGCCCTTTCTCTTTAAGGCATTGGCAGCATTTTGAATGAATGAAAGTCCAAGAGCCGGGGTGTCCTGCCGTCCTTCATGAAAGGGCGGGTTCATTACGATAAAATCATATTTTTTGCAAAGGGTTTGAGGCAGGCCTAAATCTTCCCAGAAGGTATTGATAGGAATATTCGCTTCAGCCAGATTTTGTTGACAGGCTTCCAAAGCGCGGAGGTCTGCATCATATCCGTCCAGTGATTTGATACCCTTGTGTTTTTCCAGAATAGACTTGCCGAGGTAGCCAGAACCACACCCAAAATCTGCCCCATGGCCTGTAAGCGGCATATCAATGGTGTCGATTAACAGCCTTGACGCCGCGTCGATTCTGTCCCATGAAAACAGCCCCGGGCAGGAATAAAATCCTCCTTTGTTTTTCTGTATTTTCCCCTCTGCCTCCCATGCTTGCCATACCGCTTCATTCAGTGTATTTGTTTTGGATGCCAGAGCACATTTGGCTTTATGGCCGGAGAATATTTCGGCATTTATTCCTGATTCCTGACACCATTTATCCAGACGTTTGCCGTTTTCTTTATTATCCGCCGCAATCAGTAATATACCGTTCGTCTTTAAAACGGATAATGCCCGCGCGATGTAAAATCGGGTTTCTTTGACATGTTTGCTGCCAAGGATCAAAACAACGTCATACAAATTTTCTGCGTAATTGACAGGCTCATTTGACGCCAAAGGTTTAAAAGGCTGAACGATATCTATCTGGTAAGGTGATAGAGTTTCCGTTTCCTGTCCATTCAAAAAGAGAATATGTTTCTCAGGTGACAAACATTCCGTATCTTCCACAACGTCCATTAGTAAATCGAGCGCATTCTTCATAAATCTACTTTAGCCGTAAATATAAAAAAGAAAAACTGAAACAAGGGGGACAGTATAAGTTATACTGTCCCCCCAATGAATATTCCTCTTTTTATTTCGGTATTAAATCAAAACAACCTGACTGATTTCAATATTTCCATCATCCAGCAGATCCTGCAGGCTGGCGCCACCGACACCGCCCTGAATGAGGGCAATGTCCACAAAGGAGTTGCCGCCGCCGTCTGTGTCAACTGACACAATGCTGTTGCCGGCCTCATCACGAATATTGATGAAATCTGAAATTGCGTGGTCAACATCATTATACGCGGCAAGCAGGTCTGTCAGGTTCAGTTGATCGCCCCCCACGCCCAGTTCAAAATCTGTAATGGTATCAAGACTATAATCAATTTCTCTGAACAGGAAGATATCTGAATCAGCCCCGCCTGTCAGGGTATCATTGCCATGACCGCCCCAGATCAGGTCTTCGCCTTTGCCGCCATCGATGATGTCTTCATCAGCGACGAGAACTTGCGAACTGACAGTCCCGTCGATTTCAAGATCGAATACGACATCGTTAAAATCAGCGTCGCCAAGATTTCTCAGGTCTTCAAAACCGATCCGCAATACGGAGGTATCTCCTTCCTGAACGAGTCCGGACACGACATGTTCGGCATTGTCCGGGTTTATGTCAAAGTCCGCGTCCCCGCGTGTGTGGGTATGATAAATCCCGCGGCCAGTTAATTCCACAACCTTTGAGCCGTCATTATAGATCAGAGAGACGTCATCTGAGCTGTCTGTGACCTTTGCAGCACGCTCGTCGATGGTTCCATGCTTGTATATAAAGCTGATATTATCCGGGTTGCTGAGGTCGAGGTTGTTATATCCATTATGCCTGCGGAATCCGTCGGCAATAATGAAAAACCCGAAATCCGTGTCGGGAGATCCCGGCAGGGTGACGTCATATTCCAGTCCTGGCTGTGCCACGCTTCTGTGTACATTTTCAAATGCGATTTCGGCCAGTTGGATCGTGCCGTCAGCGGCAATGTTATAAAAGCCAAGTGTATTGTGGTATCCAGCCCCGGATTCCAGAAATGTGATTTTGGCGGTTGTTTGTGTTTCAACGGAGAGGTTACCGTCCACAACCCCCAGATTAGCCGTTCCCGGCGGGGCCAGATCATCAATATGTTTCCGCTCTACCAGCGTTGGGAACAAAAGCGTTTCGTCGAATTCATGCAAGTCTTCTATAATCAGTGTAAACGCAGAATCGTCCCCGCCCGTACCGCCAAAGAGAATATCATTGCCGTCCCCACCATTTAGAATGTCGTTTCCGGCCCCGCCACGAACCGTATCGTTGCCATGGTCGGCATTGATTGTGTCGTGATCAGCATCGCCGTTTATAATGTCATTCCCATTACCGCCCGTAATGATGTCATTCCCATTACCGCCATAGATCGTGTCATTTCCAAAAATACTTGCTACCGGGTTGGCGACATCCCCATGAATCGTATCGTCACCGTCACCGCCATAGATCGTGTCGTTATCTCTGAAACCAATCAGGGTATCGTCGCCGGGGCCGCCATCAATATTATCATCGCCGTCCACACCATTAATATTGTCCGGCCCGATATTTCCCCAGAGGATATCATTGTCATCGCCTCCGTTGAGGAAAATACCTTGTGCATAATCAATTGTGGCTGAGGCAAAGTTGATAATGTCACCGCCGGCTTTTCCCTGAATAAACTCCACGTCAAAGACCATCTGATCGCCGGTATCCGGGTCTTCCAGAAAAATCGCATCCCCGACAGTTGTCAGGTTGATGCGGTCAAATCCTGCGTAACCATAATATTTATCGAAATTGACGTTTTTTTCCTCATCAATCTCAATCACCAGTCCTGAATACGGGTTAATCAGTGTAATGGTTAATTGTTGTCCTGGATTATTGGCCAATTCAAACGTATCGTTTCCTGTGCTTCCATAAATATTCATTTTATAAGTCCCTGTTTTTTTTTGTGCGGCATGCTTATGTATGCATGTCCATATTTAAATTTTATGTCAAATTAGATATAAATTTAGTAAACATTTAGCTAATAAATCGTTAATAAAGGTAAAAAACCTCTAGCCCCTTTTATTTTCAAGGGGTTAGAGGTGCTGAAATTTATTGATGAGGATTGTTTTCCTAGGCAGCGGCGGCTTTTTTACGTGAAAAACCTATCCCAATGGCTATATTGTTAAGGGATTGTTCCGTTTGAAAATCGCATGTCGCCGGATCGCCCAGAGACAGATCTTCCGCCAGTGTTTCACTCTGGATAAACGCTTTGTGCGTTTCAATGGCATTTGCCACGCTTTCCGATGCCCGAATGACCAGTTCAATCCGGTCGGAAACATGCAGGTCTGCCTCTTTCCGGCTTTGCTGGATCAGACGGATCAGGTCTCTTGCCAGCCCTTCAGCTTCCAGTTCCGGTGTGACGGTGGTGTCGAGGATGACCGCGCCTTGACCGGAGAGTTGCTGGGCGGTCGTGCCGTCACCTGTCACAAGCTGCATGGTGTAATCATTGTCCGCAGCGGTGAGGACATGCCCGGCGATGGTCACGGTTCCGTCTCCATTATCGCTCCAGTTGCCTTGCTTGGCGGCGGGCATAATTTCTTTCATGGCCCCGCCGACCTTTTTCCCGATGGCAGGGTTCACTTTCAGTTCCAGAGTGCCGAATTGAGACAGATCTTTGGAGAGAGTCACTTGTTTCACGTTGAGTTCGTCTTTAATTAACTCGATATAAGGCATCAGGCTTTCCGCATCATCGGCGGCGACGGTCAGGTTAGATAGCGGCAAACGCACTCTTAGCCCTTCTTTCTCCCGAATACCGAGTGTGGCGGAGCAAACCTCCCGCACGCGGTCCATGGCGGCGACCAGATCGTCATTCGCAGCTAATGTGGAAGCTTCCGGCCAGTCGGAGATGTGGACGGATGTGAATGAGGCGTCATCCCGGCGCAGGCCGGGATCTTCATGGGTTTCTAAAGATCCTGAAACAAGTTCAGGATGACAGTGAAGATTTCTATATATCTGTTCTGACAGCATCGGGAGGAAGGGCGCTGTCACTTTACTGAGTGTAATCAGCGCCGTGTAGAGGGTATTGTAAGCGTCCTGCTTGTCCTGCGTCTTGTCCTCGCCCCAGAACCGATCACGGGAACGGCGTATATACCAGTTATTCAGCGCATCCAGATATTTCCAGATCACGTCACAGGCTTCGGGGATGTGATAATGATCCATCGCCTGCTCGCACTGTTCAATCAATTGGCGGGTTTTGGCCAGAATATACTGGTCGAGGACGTTGGTGGCGCTGTTAATCATTTCTCCCCGCACATGATCCGCATTGGCATAAAGCGCATAGAAGGAATAGGCGTTCCAGATCGGGTTCATAATCTGGTTCCGCACCTGCCCGATGGCCGCGCCGTCTTTCGGGATGGCCAGATCGCCGCCATTCATCAGGGGCGTGGAAACCATATACCAGCGCAGCGCGTCCGCGCCGAAGGTGTTAAACACCTCTACCGGATCGGGGTAGTTTTTGAGCCGTTTGGAGAGTTTCTGTTTGTTTTCGTCCAGCACCACACCGTGACAGATACAGTTCTGGAACGGCGCGCGGTCGAACAGGGCGGTAGACATGACCATCAGGGTATAAAACCAGCCTCTGGTCTGGGCGATATATTCGACAATAAAATCACCGGGGAAGTGGCTTTCAAACCAGTCCTTGTTCTCAAACGGGTAATGCACCTGCGCAAACGGCATGGAGCCGCTCTCAAACCAGCAATCCAGAACGTCTTCGACGCGGCGCATGGTGGATTTGCCGGAGGGGTCGTCCGGGTTCGGGCGGGTCAGGTTGTCGATTTCCGGGCGGTGCAGGTCATTTACTTTCACGCCGAAATCACGCTCCAGTTCTTCGATGGAACCATAAACATCCATGCGCGGAAACTCCGGGTTATCGGATTTCCAGACGGGAACGGGGCTGCCCCAGAAGCGGTTACGGCCAATATTCCAGTCCCGCGCATTTTCCAGCCATTTGCCAAAGGAGCCGTTTTTGATGTGTTCGGGAATCCAGTCGATGTTCTGGTTCAGCTCCACCATGCGGTCTTTGATGGCCGTGACTTTGACATACCAGCTATTAATCGCCTTATAAATCAGCGGCGTGTCCGTCCGCCAGCAATGCGGATAGTTGTGATCAACGGTTTCGCGGCGGAAAAGTTTGCCTTCTTCTTTCAGGCGTTCCATGATCGGCTTGTTCGCCTCTTCCC
>CAKZKV010000056.1 GCA_937124505.1 uncultured Alphaproteobacteria bacterium | reverse complement strand
CCCGCACATGGCCACGCAATGCGTCATACCCCCGACCAGCCCTGCAAAAAACAGACTGAGGATCAGCCCGTTTGACAAGGACACATTGTGCAGACAGGTGCCAAAAGATTGCAGTGTTAAAACAGGGTCCATATAGTATAATTTACTGGCGTTCGTATTCACTTGATTTTATAAGGATAAAGGAAGCACTCCTTTGACCTGGATCAATTGTACACAATAGGAAATTTTTTTTAAGTCTAAATTTATGAACAATTCTTCAACCATAGAAAATATCTTGTCAAACAGTAATTTTTTCAAGAATTCCGGCAAGGATTTTCTGGGTAAAGTCATTGAAGCGTCCAGACTCGATGTCTTCTCAAAAGGACAGGTGCTTTTTATTCATGAAGACAAGGCCGAAAGTTTCTTTATTGTGAAAAAGGGCTGGGTCAAGCTGTTCCGCGAAACACTGGACGGGTCGCAGGCCGTTGTTGATATCCTGTCCACGCATCATGTCTTTGGCGAAACCTCGCTCTTTCATGATAATCTTTATCCCTACAGCGCCGAAGCTGTGGAGCGGACCGAAATCATCAGAATGCCTCTCAGCCTGCTGAAAGCGGAAATAAAAGAAAATCCGTCTCTGGCCTTGTCCATGCTTTCGACCATGGCACGCTACCGCCGCCAACAGGACCAGGAACTGGAACACCGCACCCTGCAAAATGCGTCACAGCGGATCGGCTGCTTTTTACTCAGGCTGACGGATCAGAGCAATACCGGCCCGGCCATTATCCATCTCCCCTATGACAAAACACTGGTTGCCTCGCGACTCGGTATGCAGCCGGAAACTTTTTCGCGCGCCCTGACAAAATTAAAAAACGCCACGGGAATCAAAATCAACGGCGCAAGCGTTGAACTTGAGAACCTCAGCCAGTTATCAGAATATGCCTGCTCTGCCTGTTCTTCTGAATTTCCCTGTAAAGACCTGAAAACCTGCCGATAATCCCGGATTTTCCATCAAATTATTGAATTTGTTTTCAAATGGATGCTATAGTCCATTTCTGATAATATAAAATACATAGATTAAGGTGAGATTATGACATTAAAACAACAATCCTCCAGTGCCGCTTTAAGGGACGCCGTTCAGGAATACAAACAACCCTGCCGCGCCGTCAGGGAAGCCATTCATGCTGTACTGACGCCTGAATTGGGAGAAGGGTATGAAAGCCAGCATACCGGCCCGCTTGACCAACTGGAAGACCTTGGGAACCAGACGATACAGATATTGGCTGATAAGGGCATTATCTCCGCCAATGATCTCAAATACGACGTCATTCCTTCAGGTCAAACCACCGGAACGATAGTTTTCTCTGAAAAACAAGGCGCACAGGTCGATCATGCCGAAGGGTATGCGTTTGCCGCCTCGAAATCCAGATTTGATCCAAATCCAGACCCGGATAGATATGTCAGGCTGGAATATCGACTGATGAAATAATCACTCCGCAATCCACTCCCAATCAATGAGGGCCGGGTTTTCTATATAGATATCCGGATTTCTGATCACGTCTTCCAGATAGGATTTGGAGACATTCCACTTTTTTGCATTCAGGGCTTCCGCTTCATCCGTACAGGGAAACGCCTCCACGGTCTCATCCTTACGTTTCATCATGATTTTTGGCTGTGGATGATCGTTAATAATGCGCACTTCCACATTGTCTGACTCCCTCATCGTATGAAGAGCTTTCAGGATTTCTTTATAGGGAAACCGTTCCTTGTTGTTTTCCAGTGCCTTATTGCAAATTTCAAGATAACGTTCAAACAGGGCTGCATTCTCGATATCATTTGATAACATCGTCACCTCTATACATGGCTTTCTATTTCCAGTATGTAGAAAAAGTAACTCGCCCTGTAATTGACAAAAGTCAAAATATGAAAGCAAAACGACTCACTGTGCCTTTCTTCAAACTGTCGCGCTTTAAAAAGCCGGGGAAACAGATGTTCTGGGCATGGATTGCGTATCAATGTGTCAAGGGAACTCTGACGACCTCACTGATCTGGATTCCCCTGCTTTATGCATGGTTTCATTAATTGTAAAAGTCACGATTTAATCTGACGGTTATGAATTATCGGACAGCTTGCGC
>CAKZKV010000055.1 GCA_937124505.1 uncultured Alphaproteobacteria bacterium | reverse complement strand
CCATCATATCAAAGCCTCACATACTTTGATGGATCAGCTACATTCCGCAGTCGGTATCTTCAACAAGGAACAACAACTGGAATTTTACAACTCCGCTTTTTCATCCCTGTGGAAGCTGGATGAACCCTATCTGAATACGCGCCCCAAACTGGGGGATATCATGGAAAAACTGCGGGAACAGCGCAGTCTGCCGGAGCAGGCTGATTTCCGTGGGTTCAAGAAAAGCTGGCTGGACATGTTTACAGGCCTCCTGCAACCCTTTGAAGATATGCTCTACCTGCCGGATGAGACGGTTGTGCGGATGCTGGTCGTCGCCCATCCCCTCGGCGGCCTGATGATGACCTTTGAAGATGTGACCAGCAATCTGGAACTGGAATCTTCCTATAACACCCTGATTGCCGTACAACGGGAAACACTGGACAATCTGGCGGAGGGTGTTTCCGTGTTCGGAGAAGACGGGCGTTTAAAGCTATGGAATCCCTCCTTTGCCACGCTTTGGGGACTACACCCAGAAGATCTGGACGGCCAGCCACATATCACAAAACTGGTCGAAAAAATGAAGCCTTTTTTCGATGCCGGGTTCTGGCCGGAATATTACGATCAACTGCTCAGTCTTGGACTGAAACGGGAAGAACAGGCCGGACGCCTTACCAGAGCAGACGATCATGTGATCGATTACGCTACCTTGCCGCTTATAGATGGAGGCGTGCTGATAACCTATACGGATATGACCGATACGGTACAGGTGGAAAAAGCCCTGCGCGAGCGGAACATGGCGCTTGAAACGGCTGAACGTCTGAAACTGGACTTCCTCGCCAATGTCTCCTATCAGTTGCGCACGCCGCTGAACTCTATTATGGGCTTTACCGAAATGCTGACAGGTGAATATTTCGGGCAGCTCAACAAGCAACAAAAAGAATATACCGCCAATATATCAGAGGCCAGCGAGCGTCTGCTGAACCTGATTAACGACATCCTTGATTTGTCGACGATTGAGGCCGGGTATATGGAACTGAAAAAGACCAATGTGCCGGTTTACAACCTTCTGCGCAGCTTGTCTAAACTCGTCAATGAATGGGCGCGGCATCGCCGGATTGACATTCATCTTGATTGCCCGAAAACAATCGGGACGGTTCCGGCGGATGAAGACCGACTAAAACAGATTTTGCTGAACCTGCTGCGCAATGCGATTGCCTTTACCCCCGAAGACGGCAGCGGCATCATTTCCATTACGGCGGAGAAAGACAAAAACAGCCTCAGCATTTCGGTCAGGGATAACGGGATCGGTATTCCCGCCGAGGAACAGGAACGTATCTTTGAGCCGTTTGAACGCTCCAACCTGCAAAGCGATATGAATGCCACGTCGTTCCGCGGGGCGGGACTTGGCCTTTCCATTGTGAAAAACATCGCCGAATTGCACGGCGGCAGCATCCATCTCGACAGCGAACCGCACGTTGGGACGGAAATCACTCTCACCCTGCCGCTGAAAGAGGATTAATTCTATAGGAACCTCTGAAAAAGTCCGTAAATGACACAAATCGTCATCCTGAACTTGTTTCAGGATCTTTATAAATCAATAGGTTAAGATTCCGAAACAAGTTCGGAATGACGCCTTTGGGACTTTTTCAGAGGCTCCTATAGTCCTTTGACTTATAATGCGCCACAGGCGTTATTTACAGGAAGGGGAGAAGATCAAAAGGTTAAGGAAGGACATCACATAAATTGATTTGCTTTTGGTATTAGCGGCCCGCAATGACAATTTTCTGGTCATTTTATATGAGGCTGGCGACAATCCTCCCACGATCTTCCTTTCTTCCCGACTTCCTGTTTATGATCACACTGAGTCCGTAGTTCGAATTGAATGATGAAAGCTCTACAAACACTCCGCCCAGGTTTTGGTGCGGTAGTTTTCTTCATCGCGCATACCCTGAATTTTAATGGTTGCGCCGGGATAGATTGTACTCAGGCATTCAAACACCGGGATCAACGTACGCAGCGTCACCCGCACTTTGTTCCCTGGAAAAACGGGGCCTTTGGTACACATCGGCACGCTTTCCCCCTCTTTCAAGCTAAACGTGGCCTCATGGGTAATCTGGGAACCGTCCTCTGCCTTGTCCGGCGCGGTTGCCACATCTCCGTAAACTGAATAGGGCGCATTGTTTTTCACGGTAAAGCAGATCGGCTGCTCCAGATACTCCTGCGCCGAAGCTGGAAAACAGACCGACAGGAAAAATAACAGGCTGATGAAAAGTTTCATAAATTTATTATACCGTAATCCGGCTATATTTTGTGATAATTCTATGGCAGTCCCTTCGTCGTGGAATACTCAAAATGAAACTCCCGATCCGGGAACAACTGTTTGCGGATGGCATGCGCGGCATGTGCGGCCTCTGCAAAGCCGGTCAGAATTAATTTCAGTTTTTCCGGGTAGGTCGCGATGTCACCAATGGCGTAAATGCCGTCTATATTCGTCCGGCAGGTTGCGGGATCAACGGTAATCGCGTGATGCGTGACGTCCAGTCCCCACTTTGCAATCGGCCCCAGATCCGCCGCCAGACCGAAAAACGGCAATAGTACGTCCGCCTCCAGCAGCCTTTCACCGCCATCCATATCGGCCACCACAACGCCGGAGAGGTTCCCGCCCAGCCCTTCCAGCCTTTTTAACTGATACGGCGTGCATAAATCCACTTTTTTTGCTGCAACAAGCTCTTCCAGTTTTCGGATGCTGTCGGGTGCAGCACGAAACTTCGCACGGCGGTGAACAAGAGTGACGTTCATCGCTACCTCGGCCAAAGACACCGCCCAGTCTACGGCGCTGTCCCCGCCACCGGCAATCACAACTTTCTTGCCGTAAAACGCGTCCCGTCGGCGCACCATATAAAAAACACTCTTGCCTTCATACTCTTCCAATCCGTCCAGGGGTGGCTTATTGGGGCCAAACGCCCCGCCGCCCGCTGCAATCATAATTGTTTTGGCATGCCGCATTTTCCCGGAGGAGGTCGTAACGCTCCACACATCCTTTTCTTTTTTCAGAGAAACAACGGTCTCCCCCAGATGATAAACCGGCTGAAAGGCTCTGGCCTGCTCTTCCAGTTTATGGATCAGCTCCCCGGCGGCAATCTGCGGATAGGCCGGAATATCGTAAATCGGCTTTTCCGGGTACAGGGCGCTGCCCTGGCCGCCAATCTCCGGCAAACTGTCCGCCACCTGCACACTCAGGCCCAGCATGCCGCACTGGTGAATGGCAAACAGGCCCACCGGCCCCGCGCCGATAATCAAAACATCTGACATCATGCCTCTTTCTTACCACGGAAATTTTTTGAAATGAATAAAAGCTTTTTTGTGTTAAGAAAAATCCATGGACTTTATCAGCCACTCCGAACAGGACACAATCGACATCGCCCGCAACATCGCCCCAGATTTCAAGGCAGGCGACGTTGTGGCGTTATTTGGAGATCTGGGCGCGGGGAAGAGCGTATTTTGCCGCAGCTTGATCCGCATGCTTCTGAGCGATCCTGATCTGAACGTCCCCAGCCCGACCTTTTCCCTCGTGCAAACCTATGAAGCGCCGGAATTTGAGATTTGGCATTTCGACCTGTACCGCCTCGAAAACCCGGAAGACCTTTATGAGCTGGGGTGGGAGGAAGCGCTGAGCGGCAACCTGACCCTGATCGAATGGCCGGAACGGATCGCCCCCCTCCTGCCGGAAGAGACGATCAGGATTTCAATTAGGGAAACGGGAGAAGACGGGCGTGTGATTACGATAGACACCTAACCGCCCCATGCACCCTCCTGATTCAGCAACCTGATTTTATCGGAAGGATTGTCGCCGCGGGTCATGTGTCCCAGTTCAAACACCGTTTCCCCGGCCTTGGACAGAGACTTGCTGACATCTGCCGCGTCATCGGCCTTGACGATCAGCACAAAGCCGATGCCCGTATTCAGGGTACGTGACAAGTCGGTGTTTGACAAATTCCCGATCTCTTTCAACCACTTATAGAGGGGCGGGAACGGCCAGGACGCGCAATCAATTTCCGCACACAGACCGTCCGGGACGCTGCGCGGAATATTTTCTGTCAGGCCGCCGCCGGTAATATGCGCCATGCCATGCACCGCGCCCGGAAAGTCCTTGAGGACGTCCAGAACCGGCTTCACGTAAATCCGCGTCGGAGTCAGGAGTTCCTCTCCCAGAGTTTGTTTTGAAGACTGGAACGGAACGGACGCCTCATAAGACATGCCTTGCGTGCTGCTGACAAGTTTGCGGATCAGGGAAAAGCCATTGGAGTGCAGGCCGTTAGAGGCCAGCCCCAGAATAACGTCTCCCTCTTCCACCGCCTCTCCGGTGATAATCTGCTCACGCTCCACCGCGCCAACGGTAAAGCCCGCCAGATCGAAATCTTCCGCCGCGTACATGCCCGGCATCTCGGCGGTTTCCCCACCGATCAGGGCGCACCCGGCGATCTCGCACCCCTTGGCGATCCCGGAAATCGTGTCCGTGGCATGTTCTACGTCCAGCTTGCCGGTGGCAAAATAATCAAGAAAGAAGAGCGGTTCAGCCCCCTGCACGATCAGATCATTCACGCACATGGCCACCAGATCAATCCCGACCGTATTGTAAATGCCCGTATCAATGGCGATTTTTAGCTTTGTGCCGACCCCGTCCGTGGCGGACACCAGAACCGGGTCTGTATATCCGGCGGCCTTCACGTCAAACAACGCGCCAAATCCGCCGAGTCCGCTCATAACCCCGCTGCGGTTGGTTGCCTTCACAAGGGGTTTGATTCGCTTGACCACTTCTTCACCGGCATCAATATCAACCCCGGCCTGTTTATATGCATTTTCCTGTGACATGATCTTTCTTTAGCACAGCCTTCGGGCCTGTGCATCTTCTAAATTTCCCCTGTATTTGGGAACATAAATGGTCTAAACATAGGAAAGTAGAGAGGATTTCAGACTATGACAAGATTATTCATCGCTTTGTTCGTGCTTATGATCAGTTTTCCGGCAGCCGCCGAAAAGCCCTATACCGTGGAAAACGTCAAAATCAACATGAAGGGGATCAACCCGGTTGAGGCCCGCGACAAGGCCTTTGAGGCCGCACAAACCAAGGCATTCAAGGCACTGTTCCGCAGTTTGAATAACGGGCAGGACGTGTCCTTCGATGAAAGCCGTATTCCCTCTCTGATTGCGGATTTTGAACTGGTGGACGAGCAGATTGCCCCGAACCATTACGCCGCGACTTACACATTCCGTTTCAAACGTCTTGCTTCGGAAGAATTTGCCCGCGAAACCCAATATGCGCAGGGTCTTCCCGTTCAGCAGCCGCAAACAATGATTGATCCGAATGCGCCTTATAACCCAGCCAACTATCAAAAACCAGATACCCCTTACAGCGATCTGTATGCCGGGCAATCCTCTTATCAGCAGCCGGGCAAGGGGCCACTGCTTCTTCCTTACTGGAAAGCCGGAGAGACCGTTTCGCTCTGGGGACAAGATAATCGCTGGAGCAATACATGGCAGCGGTTGGAAAATACCGTCGATCAGGGCAGTGGATTCCTGCTGCCCATTGGAGATCTCAGTGACATGCGCGCCACGTCCGCAGGCCTGCCGGAAAGCCGGGACGCCATTTCGCAACTGATGGCGCGTTACCAGACCAACCGGATTATCGTGGCAGTAGGGGAGCGGGCCGTCAGCAGCATTACCACAACCCTCTACCGCGCCGATGAAAACGGCCTGACGTTCTGGAAAGTTGTGGACAGCCCGATTGGCCCGTCCACCGACCCATACAGTGTTGCCGCCGGACAGGTGATGGCGGAGCTGCGCGGCAATTCCGACCCCGCCCAAACGACACGCATGCCGGTCACCATAACTCAAAACAATATAAGTGAGACACAGCAACCATCACAAACACCGGAGCCTTTCTTCCAGAGTGCCAAACCACCGGTACAAGACGTCATTCGCGCCGAGAGCCGGTTTAACAGCCCGAAAGAATGGCTGGATCTGAAAGCTAAAATGACCCCTGAAAACGGGATCAGCAATATTCGCGTCCTCTCCCTGACCCCTCGTTCGGCCACTGTCGAAATGCAGCTTTCGGAGCCGGTTTTGCGTGTTCAGCAATATCTGGGGAACAACAGCGTCGCCCTGAAAGAACACGGTACAGGGAACGGCAGTTACATCATGCAATTCATGGGATCCTGATGGCCACGAAATCCAAAACACAAACCCCGCTGCTTCACCTGTCCGCGCCTTTTATCGGCCTGCTGGCTTTTCTGGCTGCTACACTCCTGTTTTCATGGCTGTTTCAGGATATTTTACTGCCCTTTATTCTCGGGGCCATTATTGCCTACCTGCTTGATCCGTTTGTGGAAAAACTTGACCGTGTGAACAAGATCAAGCGCCCGGTGGCCGTCCTGTTTATTCTGGGCGGATTTTTACTTGTCTTCGGTCTGTTGCTGGCCATCCTGCTGCCCCTGTTATTCCAGGAGGCCGCCCAATTCATGGATGACCTGCCCAAACTGATTGATAAACTCATGAACCTTGCCACGCCATGGATTGAATGGACCCAGCAAAAACTGGGGATTAGCAATCAGAAAGATCTGGAAGATGTGATTGCCCAGAACTGGCAAAATGCCCTGAAAGTCAGCGGATCCGTTGGAGAAACTCTGACAAATATCGGTCAGGGTCTGGTTGGGATTGTAACCGTGCCAATTTTTACCGTCATTATTACCTACTTCATGCTGAATGAATGGCCAAAAATGGCCAAATGGACGGCGGACATGATTCCGCGCCCCTATCAGGACAATGCCAGAAAACTGGCCTCTGATATCAACACAAAACTCTCCGGCTTCATCCGCGGCCAGCTAAGCGTTGCCTTTATGCTGGGGATTGGATATGCCGTGTCTCTGGCCTTGGCCGGTTTGAATTACGGAATTTTTATCGGCTTTATGAGCGGCCTTCTCGGCATTATCCCGATGGTTGGTTCGACCATCGGTCTGATTGTCAGTGTCGCCGTGGCCTTTGTGCAGGAAGGGACGATCAGTTATGTCGGCCTGATTGCCGCGATATACTTCACAGGACAACTGATTGAGGGAAACGTTCTGACCCCGAAAATTGTCGGGGACAGCGTGGGCCTGCATCCCCTGTGGGTGTTTTTCGCCCTTCTGGCCGGGGCGTCCCTGATGGGGATTATCGGCATGCTGATCGCCGTTCCCGTTGCCGCGATTATCAGCGTCCTGCTCAGCTTTACCATTGAGCAATACAAGCAAAGCGCCTATTATCAGGGGCATGAGTGATATAAAACCAAATTCAAATATTTGTTTAACATTTGAGCCTTCTGCCGCCACTATCTTTGAAAACATCGCGCAAACCAGTTTTCAGAGCAGTGCCTATGGTTACTGTCTTGGCCCAAATATCTTTCCGCATGTCACTCTGGCACAACTGCACATTACAGATAAAGAACGGAAGCAGGATATTCTTAACTGGTTATCAGAACGTTCCTTTGAAATTGGAATCACACTTGATAATTTTGATATCAGCTTTCGCAGTCCCGGGGTCATGTGGTGTCATTTTTCGGTTCATAAAAGCGATGCCTTAATGTCATTACAAAAAGAAATGGACGGCTACGTCAAATCAATCGGGCTGGAACCGCTGAACCCCAGCTTGGAGGCATATTATCCACACGTCACCATTGCCCGCCTGAAAACGGGGACGCCAATTCCGTCTTTTGAGATACCTGAAAAATTCATAGAGGGAACTTTTGTAACAAAAGCCATTTATGGCCCGTCTGATGAACTCGGACAACTTCTGGGATATCGCTTCAATGACTAAACCACAGCAAATTCCTCTGGATCTTGGCCACCGTAACGCCATGGGGCGGGAGGATTTCATGATTGCCGATAGCAACCGGGAGGCCGTCGCATGGATCGACCGATGGCCGGACTGGCCTGCCCCTGCGCTGATTTTATACGGCCCGCCCGCTTCCGGGAAGACCCATCTGGGGGATGTCTGGCAAACCAAAAGCCGTCAGAGGTTAATAGATGATATTGAAAACTGGATTGGCAATCCGGAGCGTGAAGAAGAGCTGTTTCACCTGTATAATATCGCCAGAGAAGACAGAAAAAGCCTCCTGATCACAGCGTTGTCCCCCCCGAACGACTGGCCCTTTGTCCTGCCCGATCTGGCGTCACGTCTGAAGGCCGCGCCGGCGGTGGGCATTGCCCCGCCTGATGACAGTCTGATCGCCGCCATGTTGGTGAAACTGTTCCATGACCGCCAGCTCTCTCTCGAAGAAGATGTCCTGAATTATATCCTGCCGCGCATTGAACGCAGCTACCATGCGGCGCGTGATCTGGTGACCCGTGCCGATAGCCGTTCTCTGGCCGGACGGAAGGGGATTACAATCCCCCTGATCTCGGATATTTTAAAAGAATCTGCAAACGCAGAAGAATAATCCAGACCCTTTCAGCTTTCAGGGCCTATACCCTGAAAAACCCATAGCCATAAGGTTTAAGAGATATGTTGTGGCCCTGCACATCTATATTGTGATTAATCTCCTTAAAGGCGTCAAAAGAAGTTTCCCCTTCATACGCCCAGCGTTCCTCTTTATCTGACGTATTGAAAACACAGAGGATTTTTTCATCGCCCTGTTCTCTCAGGAAGGCAATCACATCGCCTTCTGAGTCCAGAAAACGGAAATCGCCGTAACGCATCGCCGGAGACGTTTTGCGCCAGGCAATAAACTGGCGATAAGCATTCAAAGTAGAGGCCTTGTCTTTTTCCTGACGATCCACTGCCAGACCGACATGTTCCGTTGGAATCGGCAGCCATGTTTTATCTGTTGTATTGCTAAAACCGGCATTTGGAGCAGTTTTCATCCATGGGATCGGTGTTCGGCATCCGTCACGTCCCACATGCTCCGGATACAGCGCTATATCATAAGGGTCAACAAGATCCTCAAAGCCCAGCTCTGCCTGCGGCAGCCCCAATTCTTCGCCCTGATAGATACAGAAACTACCTCTTAAAGAGAGTCCCAGAGCCATCAGATATCTGGCCAGGCCTTTTTTGTCCCTGTAATGCGGGCTCACCCGGCTAATCACCCGCTTGATATCATGGTTCCCGATGGACCAGCACATCCAGCCGTCTTCAACCAGATTTTCGACTTTTTCAACCGTATTGACAATATCGTCACGAGCCATACTTGATCCGATCAGACCAAAACAGTACGCCATATTAAAGCGCTTATCCGTCTTCACGTATGTTGTGGCTTCTTTCTCTGGATCGTCACCACCAACTTCGGCCAGCAGACACCGATCTTCCCATTGGTTGACATGTGCGCGAATCTCCTCAATCAAGGAGATGTTTGCTTCCGTATCGACACTGTAGATACGTTTTTGATGGCCGAGCGGATGGGAATGCGGGATATCGCTTGGCCAGGGTTCGTCCGCATTTCTTTGCGGGTTGGAACGCAGTTCCTTGTCGCACATATAGGTATGTGCCACATCAAGGCGGAACCCGTCCACGCCCATATCAAGCCAGTAAGAAGCCGTATTTTTGATTTCCTGACGAACATCCGGATTATGATAGTTTAGATTAGGTTGGGACGGCAGGAAGTGATGCAGATAATATTGCTCCCGCCGCGCATCCCATGTCCATGCCGGGCCGCCAAATTGTCCGATCCAGTTATTGGGAGGCGTGCCATCTTCCCTGGGGTCAGCCCAGACATACCAGTCCGCCATATGAGAATCGCGGCTCTGGCGGCTATTACGAAACCAGCGGTGTTGATCCGATGTGTGCGCCCACACCTGATCAATTAAAACCTTCAATCCCAAGGCATGCGCCCGATCCAGCAAGTCTTTGAAATCCTGTGTGCCGCCAAATAAAGGATCTACGGCGCGATAATCCGAGACGTCATAGCCGAAATCTTTCATCGGTGATTTGAAAAACGGGGTAATCCAGATTACTTCCACGCCCAGAGAGGCAATATAATCCAGTTTAGAGATCACCCCTCTCAAATCACCTACGCCGTCTCCGTTTGCATCACAATAACTGCGAATATAAACCTGATATACGACACAGCCGCGCCACCATTCATTGCTCATGTATTCCCCCTTCTTTAAGGCTATTTCGTCAGACGGAAGAATCCATACCCGTAAGGTGCCAGTTCAAATCCCTTTCCATCATAGGAAGCATTATGGTTGACTTCTTCCATGGCTTCAAGCCCATCAACGTCATAATTCCAGCTTGCCGGACTATCCGACGTATTAAAAACGCATAGCATTTTCTTATCGTCCAGACTTCTCATATAGGCAAGTATGTCGCCGTCTGCTTCAACAAATTCAAATGCTCCTGTCAGCAAGATGTCCTGCCCCTTTCTCCAGGCAATAAATCTTTTGTATTCATTCAGGATGGATTGTTCATCTTTTTCCTGACGATCCGCTGCCAAGGCAACATGCCCCGGCGGAATGGGCAGCCATGTTTTATGTGTTGTATTACTGAAACCGGCATTCGGCGCGGTTTTCATCCATGGCATCGGTGTTCTCGCGCCATCGGATCCCATATGGTCGGGATAAAGGGAGATATCAAACGGATTCACAAGATCCTCGAACGCCAATTCTGCTTGCGGCAGGCCAAGCTCTTCTCCCTGATAGATACAAGGTGTCCCGCGCAGGGACAACAATAAAGCCATCAGATATTTGGCCAGTGCGGCTTTATCCGCATAATGAGGATTGACCCGGTTAAGAACACGCTTGATGTCATGGTTCCCGATAGACCAGCACATCCAGCCATCATCAATAATCTCTTCAACCTTGCCAATTGTCTTGGTCAGACATTTTTTGCTCATATCTGATTTAACAAGACCATAGGAATAGGCCATGTGCATGCGCTTGTCCGTCTGGCAGTAATCTACAGCATCTTTTTCTGTATTATCACCACCAACTTCGGCTAACAGACACCGTCCTTCCCATTTATTAATATGCTCCCTTATTTCCTCTACCCACACGATGTTTTCCGGCGTATTAACGGTATAGATCCGGTCTTGAAACGACATTGGATTGGAATCCGGAACATCTCTGGAATTATTGAAATTATTTCCTGCACGCGCAGGATTTGAGCGCAAGTCCTTATCATAGATATGTGTGTGCAGCGCATCGACACGGAATCCATCAACCCCCAGATCCAGCCAGAAAGCGGCTGTATTTTTTATTTCCTGTCTGACATTGGGATTGCGCAAATTTAAGGCCGGCTGTTCAGGAATATAGTGATGCAGATAATATTGACGTCTTCGTCCATCCCACGTCCAGGCCGGGCCTACCTGATAGGACATCCAGTTATTTGGCGGCGTGCCATCCGGTTGCGGGTCCGCCCAGATATACCAGTCCGCCATGTGGTTACTGCGGCACTGGCGACTGTCCTTGAACCAGCGGTGCTGGTCGGATGTATGCGACCAGACCTGATCTATCAGGATTTTCAGACCAAGCCTGTGTGCTTCTTTCAAAAGTTCCAGAAAATCCTGTATGGAACCAAAAATAGGATCAACGTCCCGGTAATCCGACACGTCATAGCCAAAATCTTTCATCGGCGATTTAAAGAAGGGGGAAATCCAGACCGCATCGACGCCCAGGGACGCAATATAGTCCAGCTTCGAAATAATACCCCTCAAATCACCAATACCATCCCCGTTTGCATCACAATAACTGCGTGGGTAAACCTGATACATGACGCAACCGCGCCACCATTCATTATTTTTCGTCATTCGCAGGAATATAATCTTCCTCAAAAGTGATTTCAAATAAAAAAACAGTAAACGAATTTCGCAATACGCATATCCGTCATGCATTTTTCTCATACCTTTTAGGTATGCGTTTTTCGCATGCTCTATTGTGTTTTAGTTGTGGTAAAACTTTTTCAAGAAAAACAAATTATAGAAACTAAAAACCATGACAAAAACAAGAGATGACATCAAGAACCAACTGGCTGCAACTGCGCTCCTGACGAATGCTTATAAATATGCTGCACATGTGCAAGGTATTCAAAGCCCCGATGAAACTGTGCAACTCCCTGAGGAAAAAATTTCACCCAGGCGTCTGGAAATAGGCCGCTATGACGAAGTGCGGGTCAGTGAAATCTTTCAGGCCGCACAACGGCAGTTTTTTGATCCGAATCGCAACGTCTGGAACCTGTCAAAAACCGGCATTCAAGATTTTATCGAAAATGTAGGGGCGCATCTTGGTAACGCGCAGGTGGATAAACCTTCTCTTGAAGACATGCTTTCCATCATAACAGCAGAGCCCTCTCCTGCAACAACAGAATCTGCAACACTTGTAGAAGAAGCCAATACCGAGTTGGAAGAAGGACATCTTTTAGAACAGTTTCTTCCACAACAAGAAGAACATCAAAATGCTGAACTGGCTCCAGCCATGGCATAGAACTTTTATTTGACTCCTTGCTGGAAATATCTCTAATAAGGGCCTATGATTATTTTATTTGGATCGAATATTTACGATTTATTCTTTCACATGGCCAACTTCCCGGACAAGGATCAGGCCGTGCATCTGGGAGAGCATGAGGAACGCCCCGGCGGTAAAGGTGCCAATCAGGCCGTTGCCGCCGCCAAGGCAGGCTCGAAAGTTCGCTTTTTTGGCGCTTTGGGTAATGACGATCACGGCCATAAAATGCGTGATAACCTCCAGGAAGAGGGGATTGACGTCTCCGGCGTTGAAATGTTGGAAGACGAGCATTCCGGTCTTGCCACAATTTTTGTTGATGAAAATGACGGCACGCACCGCGTGGTGGTGTCCCAGGGCGCGAACAGATACGCCAAACAGGACACGATTCCGGATGACCTTCTGACACCGGACACTATTTTGCTTCTACAACGTGAGTTGTGCGTCGAAGAAATTGCAAAATTGCTGACACGGGCCAAAGACAGGGGCGGTCGCGCCGTTATGAATCTGGCCCCGGCCAAGGAAATTCCCGAAAGCATGCTGCATCAGCTGGACTATATTATTCTCAATGAATACGAAGCTGAGTCACTGGCAAACGCGATCGGCGCAGACTCAGCCGATAAATGGGCTTTCGCAAAGTACCTCTATGACACCTATGAACTGGCCACGATCATCACATTGGGGCAGGACGGATCTATCTGTTACTGTGCGGAAGGGGAATTTGAAGTTGGCACACTGTCCATCAATGCCATTGATACAATCGGCGCGGGAGATGCCTTTTCCGGCTATTTCTGCGCGGCGATTGATCAGGACAAATCAGTAAAAGATGCTCTGCGTATTGCTGCAGTTGCAAGCTGTCTGGCCTGCACAAAAGTAGGGGCGATGACCGCGCTTCCCTCTCAGGAAGAAGTTGCAAAGCTGTTGCCGCAAATAAAAATCAATCAAAGAAACATTAACGCAGCAGCATAACACACATGATCGGACTTATTGCAGATATTGGTGGCACGAATGCCCGCTTTGCTCTGGCAGACAAAGACGGCATTTACGATATTCAGGTTTTACAATGTGAGGATCATCCAACGATTGCGGATGCAGCAAAATTTTACCTTGATCAGGTCAAGCCGAAGCAAATGCCGAAAACCGGCTCTTTTGCAATTGCCGGCCCGGTCACGGGCGACTGGTTTGAAGTCACGAACAATCACTGGAAATTCTCGGTCGAAGAAACACGACAGGCACTTGCCTTTGAAACGTTACATTTGATGAATGACTTTGAGGCAATCGCCCTCGCCCTTCCCCATCTGGAAGATAAATATATCACAAAGATCGGTGGCGGCGAAGGCGACAAAACAAAACCTGCGGCTGTTTTGGGGCCGGGAACAGGTCTGGGGGTCGCCTCCCTCGTCTATGCCGGAAACGGAAAATATATCTCCCTCCCGGCAGAGGGCGGCCACATTACCATGCCCGCCAAAACGCAGAGGGAATTCGACCTGTTTCGGACCCTTCGTTACAAATACAGACATGTCTCCGCTGAGCGTGTTTGTTCCGGGAAAGGTCTGGTCAATATTTACAACGCAATCCGCATTCTGGATGGCCATGAAGATTTGCCGGACAGGACTCCTGCGGAAATCAGCGAAGCCGCCATGAATAAAACATGCCCGATTTGCGAGGAAACTCTGGATAAAATGTGCCGCTTTCTGGGTTCGGTTGCCGGAAATCTGGCGCTTTCCATCGGGGCCTTTGGCGGCGTTTATATTGCCGGGGGTATTCCTGCCA
>CAKZKV010000054.1 GCA_937124505.1 uncultured Alphaproteobacteria bacterium | reverse complement strand
GCAATACGGTTCATGTCCTCTTCAACCCCAATCATGATAATAGGGGTTGAACGGCTGCGCTCATTTGAACGTAAATGAGAACATAGTCGCAGTCCGTCTTCTCCCTGAAGGTTCAAGCTGACAATCAGCAAGTCAAAGGGTTGTTCTTGGATTTTTCTCAAGGCCTCTGTTCCATTCAGGACGGTATAAACCTCGTCCTGATCAATGGCCAAAGCCCCGGTAAATTTATTGATTTCAAAGTCCTGATCTTCAATGATGAGGACTTTGGCATGCTCAACCGGCTCTTTCATGGGGCTGACCGCATCATTGGCAACGCCCAACTGGTTTGCCGTGTTTTCACGAATACGCCATTCATCAACCGTGATTTTTAAACGCACCAGAGATCTGACACGCGCCATCAACGCTGTATCATTGATCGGCTTGCTCAGGAAATCGTCCGCCCCGGCTTCCAGACCTCGAACCCGGTCTTCTGCATCCGTCAGGGCCGTGACCATTACCACCGGAATGTGTGTTGTCGCAGGATTTTCCTTGATACGTTTGCAGACTTCAAATCCGTCCATCCCGGGCATCATAATATCCAGCAGGATGATATCCGGACTTTCCTGCTCGGCTTTTTCCAAAGCTTCAGGGCCGTTGGTTGCCGTCAGCACATCGTAGTATTCACTATTCAGACGCGCTTCGAGCAATTTGACGTTCGGTAGAATATCATCAACAACTAATACTCTGGCGGACATGTAACCTCATCGTTTTTTTATTTTATTATCAATTATATGTATTTCTGTATCGTCTCGATCAGTTTATTGACCGTAATGGGTTTGGATAGATAATCTTCGCATCCTCCATTTCTGATTTTTTCTTCATCTCCCTTCATGGCAAACGCTGTCACGGCGATCACAGGAATCGATTTTAAGTCTTTATCCTCTTTCAGCATTCTGGTCACGTCAAGACCTGATATTTGAGGAAGCTGGATATCCATCAGAATAAGATCCGGGGCGTGTTCGCGCGCAAGATCCATAACCCTTAGGCCATCACGTGTTTCTATTGTTTGAATATCATGGGCTTCCAGAAGATCGCGAAAGAGCTTCATGTTTAACTCATTATCTTCAACTATCAGAACTTTTTTCTGCGCCATCAGACGTCCTTTAAACCTTTGATCTACATCATAACAGATCAAATCTTACTATATCGTCAACATCACTTACAGACAGGTTTTACATCAAGCTTTTCAAGAGCAACAAGTTTCTGACGAATACTGAATTCATTGTAATCTATATACATGTCACTAATCACACTGTTTTCATGGAACAAAGCGTCCATTTCGTAATCTGCGACAAAAACCTCTTCATCCATCAACGGGAAAAAGGCCATTTGAACGTCTTTGGCAGCCCCATTAAGTAATCCAATATCAATTTGCGGACTGGTCTCAATTCTGGCGATGGCATTCGCTTCTTTTCCTATAAAAGCATTGACTTCGATCGGCCCGTCCATGTCACTGCCGTCAAAAAGTGTTCTGTTCATAAATCTTACATTTTTTTCGCCGATGGCCCGGGAAAGCTGCAATGTGTGCTGCATTGGGAAAACAAAATCTTTGGGCAGATCAAACTCCATCGGAGTGGGCATGGTATAAACGGCTTTGCCCGTCCCGTCCTTGTTCCGTGTGGCCTGTCCGCGAATTTCCTCATACAAGTCACCGTCCCGGCTGCGACGTGATGAAAAGTTGAATGTCTGTCCGTCCCGGCTTTCCCATGTTGAAAAATCGGATGTCACCCGCATGGCTGGCGAATCACTGTACTCATATGTCAGGTTGAAACGATGGTCCGTTACCCAGGCATCGCAGGTCGGTTTCCATTCAAAATACATGTTCCCACTGATGTTGATAATTTGGGAGCCGTTACTGGAAGATACCATGGAAATTTCATACAAGGCCTTGTGTGGCAACATCTTGCCATCAGGATTTTCAACGGGGCTGTCATCATATCGGGTTGCTTTCATTCCCGCTGATGAGGGGGACTCGACAGTCAGAAACGCACTTCCAAACAGGCAGAGGCAAAAGAAAACGATAATTCCAAGGCCGATTTTTTTATTCATCTCCCACATCATAAAGTAAACAGTGCTATGAGCAAGAAAAAAGCTGTTTCTATCCCTGTTCAAGGTCATCTTTTCCATGGGGGCGGAAATATTTTCCCTGTGCTGTTCGCGAACGCCTCCCAAAGCCTTAATAAAAACTGGCATAAATCTCGCATAAATAAAAAACAGAAGAAGTTGAAGTTCATAAAGTTTTCGTTCGCATCATCTCTGAGCTGTGAACCCTGACCTAACCCACCAAAAGAGGTCGCGAACGAATCCCCAACGGAAAGCCCGGCATCAACATAGAATATGATGTGCCGGGTTTTCTTTTTCAGAAATAAAAGCTGTTGACTCTTTTTTTTTACAGGATTATAAAACTAGTAATTCTTGAAGAATTCCGCACATTTATGTCGTTTTTTGCAGATTGCTGTGCAATCTCCTTCAGGAAAAACAAAACTTATTCCCTAGGCTTTAACATACTTTAACCAATAGGACGTATGATTATTTGAGACTTCAAATAAATCCCAACCACAAACGACTGAATAGAGACTTAATTCTCCTTTTAAATCAAAAGAAAATATGAACCTCCAGGAACTGAAAAATCGCAGCCCCGCTGAACTTTTGGCATTTGCCGAAGAACTGGGTATTGAAAATGTAGGAAACCAGCGCAAACAGGACATCATGTTTGCCATTTTGAAACAACTGGCAGAGAATGACGTGCCTATTTCGGGAACGGGTGTTCTGGAAGTATTACAAGACGGATTTGGCTTCCTGCGCTCACCGGAAGAGAACTATTTGCCGGGGCCGGATGATATTTATGTTGCACCGGGCCAGATCAGAAAATTCGGTCTGCGCACAGGGGACATCATTATGGGCGGCATCCGCGCTCCGAAAGAGTCGGAGCGTTATTTTGCCCTGATTTCCGTTGAAACAGTGAACGGCGAAGACCCGGCTAAAATCCGCCACCGTATTAATTTTGACAACCTCACGCCGCTCTATCCGGAACGCAAGATCAATCTGGAGATTGAGCAGGATCCGACCGATAAAAAGAAACAGAAAAATTTTACGCAGCGTATTATTGAACTCGTCTCTCCGCTTGGCTTTGGTCAGCGCGCCCTGATTGTTGCGCCGCCCAGAACCGGTAAGACGGTTATGCTGCAAAATATTGCAGATTCAATCGCCAAAAACCATCCGGATGCCTATCTGATTGTTCTTTTGATTGACGAACGTCCGGAGGAAGTGACGGACATGGCGCGTTCTGTGCGCGGGGAAGTGATTTCCTCAACATTTGATGAGCCTGCGGCCCGTCATGTGCAGGTCGCCGAGATGGTCATGGAAAAGGCCAAGCGTCTGGTTGAACAAAAGCGCGATGTGGTGATCTTGCTGGATTCCATTACTCGTCTGGCACGGGCATACAACACAGTTGTTCCGTCCTCCGGGAAGGTTTTGACGGGTGGTGTGGATGCAAATGCCCTGCAACGTCCAAAACGCTTCTTTGGTGCGGCGCGGAATATTGAGCAGGGCGGTTCCTTAAGCATTATTGCCACGGCCCTGATTGATACTGGTTCACGTATGGATGAAGTGATCTTTGAAGAATTCAAGGGAACGGGTAACTCTGAAATCGTGCTGGATCGCAAGATTGCCGACAAACGGGTCTTCCCGTCCATTGATATCCAGAAATCCGGAACCCGGAAAGAAGAATTGCTCGTTGGTAAGGAGCTTCAGAAAATGTGGGTGCTGCGCCGTATTCTTAACCCGATGGGAACGGTGGATGCCGTGGAATTCCTGATTACGAAGCTGAAAGAAACCAAGAGCAACGCCGATTTCTTCCAGTCAATGAACCAGTAATAGTTCTACATTACATTGTCAGATCATGAGTATTATCACGACCTTGTTCGGGTGCATCAAGGTTTGCAACACGCTCTGCTGCGGAGCTTCTCTCTATCGCAATATTAATCTGCCCTGAGAAAACGGCAGCTAATGTATTTCTATATTCACCTACATCTGTGGTCTGATTTAGTCCGTGTATAATCATTCCCTCTATCTCCTTTTTTTTCTTAATTATCTAAACGGCCAGTTCCTGGCCGAAATCCACCATTTCATCTTCTTCATTGTCATTACTGCTACGTAATAATAACGGTATAGTATGTACAATACGCTCTTGTCCAATATTCGTGCATAACAGTAATTTATCCGTATTCTCAAAATCGGGCGCTTCTTTCTCGCTTAAGACCGTATTCAAGATGGCAACTGCTCCCCCATTTTGCGCAATACTGATCTGTTTTAGATCAATATCCCATTCCACCCAGACGGGAACATCTCCGAATTCGTAATCGATGACCAGAGCCATCTTGTTGTCTTCACGGGCAATAACGCCGTTTGCATCAATCAGGCCGTCTGTTCCTTCAATCTCTTGTTCTTGCGGTTCTACTGGAGATACAACTTTTGCCTCCTCTTTGCTGAATCCAAAAAGAATGAGAAAAGGTCTGAAGAAGGATTTGAATGGCTTAATCACTTGTTTTACCGATATTTTTACATTACTCATTTTAGGGAAAAAGGCTTAATAAACTCTGAAAATAAAGAGAATCTTTGACTGATACAGCAGAACCCTATAAGAAAACGCCATGTCTTTTGACATCACCATTCAAGCGATAGGACTTCTGGGATTCTGTTTTGGACTCACGGCCTATTTATCCAGACAGGATAACGTCCTCAAAAGCCTGATAGGGTTGGCGTCTCTGGCGATTGCTGTTCACTTTTTTCTTTTGGGAGTCTATGTCGGAGCAGGGGCGGCCCTGTTTTCCTCCATCAGATCTTTTTTGTCTATTTTCAAGAGCGTCAAACCTTACGCTCCTTTGTTCTTTGCAGCATATATCCCGCTTGGATATTTTTGCATAGAAGACGGACTGGATGTCCTGCCGATTCTTGCCGGTTTGACCGGAACATATTGCATGTTTTACATGGAAAAACTTCCCATGCGCTATGGCTTGTTTCTGGCAACCTTTATTTGGTTTGTGCATAATCTGATGCAGGGGTCGATCGGGGGCAGCTTGCTGGAATTGTTTTACATCGGCGCCAATTTACGGACGATCATGAAAATCAGAAAAGAAGAGCGGATTATTTCTCCGCTATAACAAACAAAACATCTTCTGTAAAAGATAAGCCACCGTCTTTTGTATCGCTGCCATATTTGCTTTCCATAAACGAGACCATGTCCTTGCGGGAAGATTCACTGACCTCTGCAAAGTCACGGTTATATGTGAACTTGGCGGTGCTGGCCGTAAACCAGTGTTCCAGATATTCTTCCGCATTATTAACATGATGCGTTACTTCAAACGCCTCAATGCATTTGATATTCCAGTTATTTTGCTGTAACAGATTTTCCCATTCTGCGCGGTCAAGATAGTAATAGGGGCTTTCACCTTGGGGGGGAATCTTCAACTCAATACGCACATATTCATCCAGATCAACCAGAATTTGCGGCAAGCGCTCGCATGTTGAAAAAACCAGAAGGCTTTCCTTGTCAATGACCCGCTCCAGAGATGAGAACAAGCTGTCCTTGTCCTTGATCCAATGCAAGACCCAATGTGCCAGCACCATGTCAAAATGCCGGGTGCCCATGTTCATGTGTTGGATAAAAGCGGCGGTTTTTTTCAGATATTTTATTTTCGGATCGGCGTGTTGCGAGATTCCCTGTGCATACATATCAGGGTCCGGTTCAATGGCCGTGATGTGGTCCAGATTCGGGAAAATATCAAGACATTGTCTGGTCCGGCTGCCGGTACCGGAACCAATATCCAGTAAACTGTCTATAGTTTCAACTTCCAGATGCTTTCGGATCAGGCTGACAAGGTGATTGAATTGTGCTTGTTGAAAGTCACTGGTTTCATCATAAAAAGCCCCCAGATTCCTCTTCATCATGCCATTAGTCTCCTCGCGTCTTTTCTGCGAGCTTTTTCTCCAGCCAGTGGATTGTATAATTTCCTGAGATAAAATCTTCCTGACTTAAAATCCAGTCATGGAGCGGCAGCGTGGTTTTGACGCCGTCAATGACCGTTTCACGAATGGCGCGGCGCAGCCGGGCAATACATTCTTCACGGTTTCGCCCTTTGACAATCAGCTTGCCAATCATGGAATCGTAATAGGGGGGGATGGAATATCCCTGATAAATCGCACTGTCCAGACGGACGTTCAGGCCGCCCGGCGCATGGAATTGCTTGATTTGCCCCGGTGACGGGATAAAAGTTTCCGGGTCTTCAGCATTAATGCGGATTTCAATGGCATGGCCGCGCAGACGCAGCTTGTCCTTCTGGATGCTTAAGGGCAGCCCCGCCGCAATTTTGATTTGTTCGGCAATCAGGTCAATGTCCGTAATCATTTCCGTGACCGGGTGTTCCACCTGAATCCGTGTATTCATTTCCATGAAATAGAAGTTGCCATCTTCATAGAGATATTCAATTGTGCCGGCGCCGCGGTATCCCAACTGCCTGACCATGTCTGCAGATAATGTGCCGATATAATCACGCTCTTCTTCTGAGAGAATGGGGGATGGCGCTTCCTCGACCAGTTTCTGGTGACGGCGCTGGATAGAGCAATCGCGTTCGCCCAGGTGAATGCCGTTGCCGTGCGTATCACCAAAAACCTGAATTTCAATATGACGCGGTTTTTCAAGGTATTTCTCCATATAAACCGTATCGTCGCCGAAATTTGCCTTGGCCTCGGAGCGGGCCGTGCGATAGGCTTCTTCCATCTCTTCTTCGGAGCGGACAACTTTCATGCCCTTGCCGCCGCCGCCGCTGGCGGCCTTGATCAGCATGGGATATCCGCCTTCTGCTGCAATGCGCTTGGCCTCCTCAACACTTTCCAGTGCGCCGTCAGAGCCGGGTACAACGGGCAGGCCCAGTTCCTGCACGGTTTTCTTGGCCATCACCTTATCGCCCATCGTATCAATATGCTCAGGTTTGGGGCCGATAAAAGTAAAGCCGTGTTCCTCAATCATGCGGGCAAAGGTCGAATTTTCAGACAGGAAGCCGTAGCCGGGGTGAATGGCATCCGCGCCGGTCACTTCTGCAGCGGAGATGATGGCGGGCATATAAAGGTAACTGTCCTTGGCTGCGGCCGGGCCGATACAAACCGACTCATCCGCCAGCCGTACGGCCATGGAATTGGCGTCCGCCGTGGAGTGGACGGCCACTGTCTCGATTCCCATCTCCCGACAGGCACGAATGATACGAAGCGCGATTTCACCGCGGTTTGCTATAAGAACTTTTTTGAACATAGACATAAAGATAAACGGATAATCTGATTATCAGATGAGCAGAATTTATGTTCTGGAATATAGTGCCTGCAACATTCTGATAATTGATTCATACTCCTTTGTTAACGTTTCGGTTTCTTCAACTGTTAGATAGTTTAAAGCTTCACAATACTCTAGCCAAACCAGCATTTCTTGTGATGATCCAAGTGAGATCATCAGGTATCTTTTGAACTCAGGTTTGTTTGTGAGATTTAATAAGTTTTATAACTTTTTGTTCATCCGCTAATCCGTTCATCTGTTCATCCTTACTCAATCACCATCAGAACATCGCCAAACTCCACCGGCTGTCCATTTTCGGCGATCAGCTGTGTGATCGTGCCGGATCTGGGGGCCTTGATCGGGTTCATCACTTTCATCGCTTCAATAATCAGCAGCGTATCTCCTTCGGAAACAGTAGAGCCCTTGCGGACAAAAGGATCGGCCCCCGGTTCAGCGGCCATATAAACCGTCCCCACCATCGGAGAGGTGACCGCACCCGGATGACTGTCGATAGCGGTCGTGTCCGGGGCCTGTGTATTGGCAATTTGTGGAACAGCGGGATCAGAATTCATGTTGAGAGGCGCGGCAGTTCCACCTGATGCCGCCATCATCACACCGCCCTTATTCACACGAATGGATTGGTCACCGTCTGCGACTTCAATCTCTGTTAAGCCTGTTTCGTCAAGAAGCTCCGCCAGTTCACGGATCGCTTTTGCGTTGATTTTCATGAATTTTTTCCATACTTGTTCACGTAACGAGCAAACCTACTCAAAAATAGCTCCCCTGTCAAAGAATCTCGTGCAAATAGGCCAAAGCGGCTGTGTATGATTTTGCTTTTAAACCTTTGATAACTTTGGTTGCCAGCGGCTCAATATAGGAGATATGGCGGAACGGCTCGCGCTGTTTCGGATCGGACTGATGGACTTCAATAATCGGACAGTTCAGGAACTCCAGAGCGTCATGGATAGCAATGGAGGTATGCGTGTAAGCCCCCGCATTGATCATCATGGCATCATAGCCTTCCCGCGCTTCCTGAATCCATGTCACGAGGTCGCCTTCATAGTTGGATTGCCGAAACTCGATTTCAAAGTCATAGGCCTTTCCCTCCTCCCGGCACATCTGCTCAATATCAGCCAGCGTTTCAGCGCCGTAAATTTTCGGATCACGGGCACCCAGCAAATTCAGGTTCGGGCCTATCAGGATTAAAATTTTCTTCATGGCTTCACATTACAAAAAACAATGCGCCAACAGAAGAGGAAATGTCGGGTAAGGTTGGCCAAAGAGTTCCGACCCGAAATGGCCTTCTCCGGTCTGAACAACGAGAGTCCCGCCAAAGGCCTGCCGCATGGCCTCCCCCTGGTTGTGGTCGCAAGTCCACGGATCGTTGTCGGAATGAAGATAAGTAAAACGTCCCCCGTTTTTTTTGATGGCTTCATAGTCAAGTGCGCCGGGGTGAGTGGGATGGTCTTCCGTCATTTCGGGAATTGGATTAAGAAACCCTGCGACCAGAAGGGCGTGGGCGGTTTTCAGCGTTCCCTGTGACAAAAGGCTGAAAATCAGGGGCACACCTGCCGAATGGCCAATCATCAGATCATAATCCTGATACGGACTTTCTTTTCGAATAACCTCCTGCCATTGATTCAGATGGGCAAAACCATCTTCGTTTTTTGGCAAGGAAGGTGTCCAGACATCATAGCCTCTGGATTCTAGTTTGGCTTTGATCCATGGAATCCAGAAACTCTCCGCAGAGCAGTTGGTTCCATGAAATATTGCGGCGCTTTGGGACGTCATACCTGTTTCCTGTCGTTGTTATTAAAGCTTCAGAGGCTCCCTTATTTTATTGCTCCATCACAGGCTGGAAAGGTTTTTCTGCTTTCAAGGCATCAATTTTTTGACGGAACAGCTTCCAGTCATCTGCGGTTGAATGCTGATTCAATGTCATTTTTTCAAGCATTGTATCATCTGCAAATCCAGCCGGTACAAACCAGATATCATGTGTGATCGTGGGATCAATTTCGTCTTTTTTACCAATTCTGGAAATAGTTTCCCCAAGATTCTATTCCTGAACGGCTTGCTGGATTTCATCTGCTGTCTCAAAATCATTCAGCTGTATCTTACGTTGTATCATGTTCTCCGGCACGTAAGAAGAAACGTCTGTTCCATCTATCACAACCGTCCCGTCTTCTGCTGTGAGCGTTGGAAAGTCAGGTTGTGTTACCAGAACGCCCGCTGATTTTGTTGATGTCACATATAGTAGGGGGCCCTGCTCCCCTTTTATTTCCTGCAAATAGGCTGCCGCCATTCTACCAATGCGCGGGTCCCTTTCCACAGTTGGTTCGGGCTGGACACTCTGACCAAAGACCTCACCAAGCCACAGGCGATTTAAAAGTTGTTGCAACATATCAATCTCTCACTCCGAAGATATCTGTTTCAGTTTTTCTATATACACATCTTTCCGGTACATGGGAAATTTTCCATAGCGGACTTCCTGAACCTTGTTACCGTCCATGATAAATTCAACCTCTTCTCCAAAGCTGGCAAACCCCCTTTCCTTGCTAATTCGGAAGACGTTGTCTTTTATATGGGTGAGTTCGCTGCAATTGGTAAAAGGTTCTGTTGATGATGGATTTGAGACGTAAATTTTATCTTCAGCAGGAACAAAGATAAGGCTCTCCCAAAACGTATAAACCTGTCCAGCATATATTTCATAAGATTGGGGTTCTTTGTCGGCATGGTTTTTGAAAAAATCCAGTATATGCCAAAGCCCTTTGTGAAGGGTATTCGGACCCGCAGCATGGGAATTGGCAAGTACCGAAATTGCAATTTGATTCTCAGAGTCAAACAGGGATTGACTGACATTGCCACAGGCATCGCCATGATGACCATATAATGTTCGTTTTCCATGATTTTGACAGGTAAACCCAAGGGTATAGCCGCGCTGTTGCGGGTCATCAGGAACGCTCCATTGCTGGCGGAGCATTTCTTTTTTGAGGTCGTCATCCAGCAGCTTGCCGGAGCCGGGCATGATGGCCGTGTAAAAACGGCACAGGCTCTCGGCAGTGGCAAAAAATCCGGTCGCGCCCGCCATGGCATTCGTGGCGGAATGGGCCGACAGGGGCCTTTGCCGCCCGTCCGGCGCAACACCAGTATAACCCGTTACATAACGTCCCGCTTCGGGGTGGTAGTCCGCGCCGATATCCTCCAGACCCAGCGGCTCAAAGATATGTTTTTGCATGTAATCCGTATAGCTGAGGCCGGAGACGTCCTCGATCACCCATCCCAACAGGCCGTAAGCGTAATTCGAATATTTAAAACGTGTGTTGCTGTCGATGATGACGGGCTGGTCATGAACCAAATAAGAAATCATTTCTTCTTTTGTGGGAAAGTCTCTTTGCATCAGCCAGAACGATGGGTCATTGCCGTCACGGGCAAGGCCGGAGCTGTGCGCCATCATTTGCTGGATCGTGATTTTTTGCAGGCGGGTGTCTTTGGCTTCTCTCAAAAACGGCAGATATTTGCATACCGGGTCACAAAGACTCAATTTTCCCGCTTCCACGAGCTGCATCAGGGCGGTGGCCGTAAAGGTCTTGGAGTGGGAGGCAACGCGGAACAGATGCCCCGGCGCCATTTTTTCTTTATTGGCGACATTGGCCAGACCATAGGCTTTCCGGAATACAATCTCGCCGTGATAAGCCATCGCCACCGAATAACCGGGTGTTTCATGGTCGTGCAACTTCTGCGTCTCAAGCCACTGATCAATATAACTCAGGGCGCGGTTCAGCAAGACAGGTTCGTCATGTTTGCTCATCTTTCTCAACACTCTCTGCTTCTACTAAAATTTCTATCTCTTTTTTCTTTATCCTTGCACATCAATAAAAATACAATTGACGATAAAACGAATAAGATTTTTTCATAAACATATTACATATAACAAAAATGAAATAGATGCAAAAATAGAAAGAAAATGGAATACTTTAACAAACTCTAAATGTTTCAAATAAATAACTGGTATTTTTTCAAATCCTTTATTGAAACTTCCTCTACGTATAAAAAATATAGAACAAGTAAAAATCAATAAAACTATGTAAATATTTAACTCCGCAATAATACATGATATCAAAGTTAAGATTATGCTAGGCCATTGCGATAGAAACAATAATACGTTATTTCTAACCTTATTCTTTACCGTTAAAATTTCAATTAAAATGGAATTATAGCATTCTATTATAAAGACGACTGAGAATATGACATAAGCCATTAAATTAAACTTCACTAGTCTCAGTATTGTTTTCTTCCGTTCCTTCTTCCTCTTCTTCTATCAGCCACGCAACAGAAACAACTTTTTCATCTTTGGCAACCTTGAACAGGGTCACGCCCTGTGCGGCGCGGCCCGTAAAGCGCACGCCATCCACCGGCATGCGGATCATCTGTCCCTGATCGGAAATCAGCATCACCTGATGATCGTTCGTGACCGGGAAGCAGGCCGTAATTTCGCCGCCGTTTTTCTTCGTCAGGGTCATATTGGCCACGCCCATGCCGCCGCGCCCGGAGACCCGGTATTCATAAGCGCTTGTGCGCTTGCCAAAACCGCCACTGGTCACGGTGAGGAGGAATTGCTCCTTGTCCTGCAATTCCTTGAAACGCTCTTCGGAGAGTTCTATATCACCGCCTTCAAATTCTGCGCCTTCTTCGTCCGCGCCGCGTAACTGGTTGGCGAGTTTCAGGTAAGACGTGCGTTCTTCGGCGCTGGCCTCAACGTGCTTGAGAACGGACATAGAGATCAGTTCATCGCCTTTGCCCAGCTTGACCCCGCGTACCCCTGTCGAACTGCGCCCGGCAAAGACACGAATGTCCGTGACCGGGAAGCGGATCGCCTTGCCGAGTTTTGTGGCCAGCATGATGTCTTCATCTTCGGCGCAGATTTTGACGGAAACGAGTTTTTCATCCTCGCCCAGCTTCATGGCAATCAGGCCGTTTTTGCGGATGTTCTGGAAGTCCGTCAGTTTGTTCCGGCGTACCGTGCCGTGTGAGGTCGCGAACATGATGTCCAGCTTGTTCCAGATCTCTTCATTTTCCGGGGTGCGGAGATACACATTCACAGTTTCATCCGCCTCCAGAGGAAGCAGATTCACCAGCGCCTTGCCACGCGCCTGCGGAGAGGATAGCGGCAATTGCCAGACTTTGAGTTTGTGGACAATGCCCTTGGAGGTAAAGAACAGAATCGGCGTGTGGGTTGAGGCCACAAACATATCGGAGACAAAATCTTCCTCTTTCAGGCTGGTTCCGGCACGTCCCTTTCCGCCGCGGCGTTGCGCCCGGTAGGTATCCAGAGGCACGCGCTTGACATAGCCGGTATGCGTGATCGTCACCACCATATCTTCGCGCTGGATCAGGTCTTCAATGTCTGTTTCAAATTCAGCTTCCAGCAGCTCCGTGCGGCGCGGCGTGGCAAAGCGTTCTTTGATGTCTACCAGCTCCTCACGGACCACTTCCACCAGTTTTTCATGTGAGGCGAGAATGGCCAGATATTCGGCAATCCTGTCGGTAATCTCTTTCAGTTCGCCGCCGATTTTATCACGTTCCAGACCCGTCAAACGGTGCAGGCGCAGGTCAAGAATGGCGCGGGCCTGTGTTTCGGAGAGTTTGTAAGCCCTGCCGTCAATTAACGGATATTCGGGATCATCCACCAGTTCAATAAGGGGCGCAACGTCCTGCGCCGGCCATTCTTTTGCCATTATTTGTTCACGGGCGGTCGCCGGATCGGGGGCGTTGCGGATCAGGGTAATCATATCGTCGATATTTGCCACAGCCACGGCCAGACCACACAAGACGTGCGCTTTTTTACGTGCTTCGCCCAGTTCGTAAACGGTGCGCTTGGTCACCACTTCCTTGCGGAAATCGACAAACGCATGAATCATGTCTTTCAAGACCATGGTTTGCGGCTTCCCACGATAGAGCGCCACCATATTGGCGGGGAAAGATGTTTGCAGTTGTGTGTATTTGAACAACTGGTTCAGGACAATATCATTTTGCGCGGATTTTTGCAGCTCAATGACAATGCGCATGCCGTCACGGTCGGACTCGTCTTGCACATGGGAAATACCTTCGACGATTTTTTCCCGGCCCACTTCGCCCAGACGCTCCATCAGTTTACCCTTGTTTACCTGATAGGGAATAGCGGTGACGATAATGGCTTCGCGCCCGCCTTTTAATTCTTCAATCTCCGTTGTGGCGCGCATCTGCATGGAGCCGTTGCCGGTGGTATAAGCGCTCATGATGCCCATCCGGCCCAGAAGTTGTCCGCCGGTCGGAAAGTCGGGGCCGGGAATGTGCTGAATTAAGTCTTCCGTGGTAATATCCGGGTTTTCGAGGGTTGCCAGACATCCGTCAATCACTTCGCCCAGATTATGCGGTGGGATGTTCGTTGCCATTCCCACGGCAATCCCGGTCATGCCATTGACCAGCAGGTTTGGCCAGCGGGCAGGCAGCACGACAGGCTCCTGCATGGATTCGTCATAGGTCGGCATAAAATCGACCGTTTCTTTCTCGATATCCTCGAGCAGCGCTTCGGCGGCCTTTGTGGTGCGTGATTCCGTATAACGCATGGCGGCGGGCGGATCGCCGTCAATGGAACCAAAGTTTCCCTGCCCGTCGACCAGGAGGACGTTCAGCGAAAAGTCCTGTGCCATCCGCACCAGAGAGTCGTAAATGGCGCTGTCTCCGTGCGGGTGATAATTCCCCATCACGTCCCCGACGATCTTGGCGGATTTGCGGTAAGGATTGGAGGAGGTGTATTTCCCCTCATAGGCGGCATACAGGATGCGGCGGTGGACAGGTTTCAG
>CAKZKV010000053.1 GCA_937124505.1 uncultured Alphaproteobacteria bacterium | reverse complement strand
TCATTTATCCCCAGTCCACGTTGCCGTGGCAATCAATTCATACCGTCTCCTTTTAAAATAGATTTTCTTGTCCGGTGACGCGCTTGGCTGTGCCGTCAGGAACGATGCCGTTAGTGCGTATTGTTGTTATCGCCTTTTGAAATTCATTTTCGGGAATACTTCTTTTGCTTTCCGTCCAGTTTTCACGGGCTTCATGGATGATCGCATCATCAGTGATCTCGGCATTATCCAGCAGCAAGTTATTCCAGGCGGCATGAACGGTCGCCAGAACCTCCGCCTCCCGCGTATTCATGGGCATCATGAGGGCGAGGATTTTCTCCAGCTTGTCCTTGTATGGCTTCACAGCCTCCAGAGCCCCGCCGATCAGCTTGTTATAATCGCCGAGTTTTTTGAAATCATAGCCATTACCGGTCAGGCGCGGGGTGAATTCGAAAAACAGATTATTCTTCGCCCAATCCTCGGCGCGGAGCATATGCTGAAAATCATTCGGCCCCGCCGCATCCTTGATCGGCTGCCTGCCCATATCGACACCTGCCACACTCTCGGCCATGTGCAGAATTTTCTGCGTCTTCACCCGCCCGAAAGTGCGATCCCGCTGCTGGGAAGCATGCCAGTTATGCGCGTAAGCCAGCACCTTCGCGGCAAATTCCGGTGCTGTCGTCGCCACGTCCTGCTGCTGCGACACAGGGCGCGTGAACGCCACAACATTGCTGGATGTCAGCTCACCGCTGAATGCCTTTTGCAGGAGGGATTGTTTGAGGTCGGTGAGGTTTTGAAGCTTTCTTTTGTAATTATCAATTAACCTGTCAACTTCATTTGAAATCAGGTCTAACTTGCCAGCTATAATGCGCTGCTCCTCGGTAGAATTTGGGAATTTAAGTTCTAACGCTTTAAGCGACGAGTTCGATATAACTGGCTGTGCGGATTGACGAGCCAGACTTCTTAAATTTTTGTAATTTAATAGGTAAGTGAGAAATGCATTGTCGAAACCATATTGTTTGTCTACGACTTTGAAAGCATTATCTGTGAGCCAGATATCCTCTGTGATATGTCTTGCATTACCACACAAAGCACCGACCCTGCCAATCACAACATTATCGCCGCTTAAATTGTGTTCATTGTGGGTGCCTGCTATGCCATTTCCTCCAAATACAGAGAAATTTCCCGGCACCATGGCTTTACTCGTTAACCCATCACCACTTCGTAACCGAAAGCATGAGCCTAGCTGTTCTGTGGTCCATGTTTCACTTTCAGCTTCAAAGATAAAATTCTGATAGCTTTCAAACAGTTCGCGGGCGTTGGCGAGGTTCTTTTCGGCGTTGGCCTGCGCTTTCTCAATCCCCTCAAACGCCTCATCCAGAATAGCCACAATCCGCTTTTGTTCTTCGAGCGGAGGATATGAAATCTCCTGCTTTTTGACCTGTGTGTCATTAACGGCAGGATAGCTGGCACCGGATTGCAGACTTTCCATTGCATCCATAAAGCGATCCGTAAAAAGGAAATAATATAAAAACCTGTTGTCCAGCTCCGGTTTCGTCCTGAATACAAAATAGCCTGTACTACAGACTTGCTGATCCAGTTCGGGCGGGACGACCGCAATTCGCCGCAATGTGGGGCGGATCGTAGCAAACAAAACGTCACCCGATCTGATTAAACGGCGGGCTCGACTTGGCGCATCCTTGCCAAGAATTTCAGATGTTTCTTCTATTCGAAAGGTTTTATTAGAGACGCTAGATACGTCAACATAATGGAAAAACTCATCAGGTTCTTTCCTTGGGTCAACAGTGCCAGATTTCTCTATAACCTGTTCAAGCCGTTTCGTTTGCCACCCCTCCGTCATAACATCCCCCGTATATCTTCGAGGATGTCGGCGCTTTCGGCGTCCAGGGCGATCATTTCCTCTATAATCTCCTCCGGCTCGCGGATCGGGTCTTCTTCGGGTTTGAAAGGATTTTTGACCGACAGATCATATGTCTCGGGGTCAATATCACCGACATCCAGCAGCCATGATTTCTCTGTCACGGCGCATGTGTCCTGCAATGTGACAAACTCTTTCAGGTCATCATCATTCAGGGCATTGGTTTTGCCCATGCTGCGGCCCGGATCGAGCTGGTAATACCAGATTTTACGGGTCGGTGCGCCTTTTTCAAAAAACAGCACGACCGTTTTCACGCCTGCGCCAAGGAACGTCCCTTGCGGGCAATCGAGGATCGTATGCAGGTTACAGTTTTCCAGCAGCTCCTTCCGCAAGGCACGGGAGGCATTGTCGCCGTTGGACAGGAAGGTGTTCTTGATGACCACGGCGGCGCGTCCGCCCGCCTTCAGGCTTTTTACAAAATGCTGGAGGAACAGGAAGGCGGTTTCGCTGGTCTTGATCGGGAAGTTCTGCTGGACTTCCTTGCGCTCTTTCCCGCCAAAGGGCGGATTGGCAAGGATCACGTCAAAGCGGTCTTTGTCCTGTATATCGCTGATATTCTCGGACAATGTGTTGGTGTGGATGATGTTCGGCGCGTCGATGCCATGCAGGATCATGTTCATGATGGCGATAACGTAAGCGAGGCTTTTCTTTTCCTTGCCGTAAAACGTCCTGGTCTGGAGGGTGTTGAGCTGGCTGGTGGTCAGTTCGCCTTGGCGCAAATAATCATGCGCTTCGCACAGGAAGCCTGCCGATCCGACCGCGCCGTCATAAATACGCTCGCCGATTTTGGGCTTTGTCACCTGTATCATGGCGCGGATCAGCGGGCGCGGCGTGTAATATTCCCCGCCGTTGCGGCCCGCATTCCCCATGTTACGGATTTTGGCCTCATACAGGTGCGACAGCTCGTGTTTCTGCTTTTGCGAGCGGAACTGTAACGCATCCATATATTCCAGCGCATCGCGTAAGGAATAGCCGCTCTGGAACTTGTTTTTGATCTCGCTGAAGATTTCCCCGATTTTGTATTCAATCGTGTCGGGATTGGGGGCGCGTTGCTTGAAACTCTGTAAATACGGGAACAGGTCGCGGTTCACGTAATCAATCAGGTCATCGCCGGTCAGGGCCGTATCATGGTCAAACGTGCCGTCTTTCTTCTTCGGCGCGGCCCAGGACGACCAGCGGTGTGGCTCATCAATGATAAAATCGTAGGCTTTTCCCTCCAGATCGGCCTTGATGGCGCGTTCCCGCTCCAGATCATCCAGATATTTCAGGAACAGCATCCACGATGTCTGCTCGGTATAATCCAGCTCTGTCGTACACCCGGCCTCTTTCCAGAGCACATCGTCGATATTCTTAAAGGTCTGTTCAAACATAATAATTTCATCTTGACTGTCATTGCGTATCCTGAATTGACACTATAGAAAAAGACGTTAAAATACAATCGCGTATAAAGGCGGGCTGAAACGTACAAAAAATCCTCTAAGATATTGTTTTGGGGGCATTATTGGGGGCATTGGGAAAATCGAATTGAGGATTAACCTATCAATTCAAATTCTTAAAGCCTCGTTTCGATAGAGGCTCGTCCAATTTACTATTTATCCACATTCGCATACGTTCGTGATTATCTCAAAAACCCGCAGAAAACAGCGGGTTTTATTTTATCTACGGCTTTCTGCATTCGGGGCTGTCCGTTTACAGCCACAGAAATCGGAGGGTATATTTTAGAAGGCCGCTTTCTTTTTGCCGCGATAAAAGCGCTTCTTGTTGCCAAGGTTTGCCTGATTGTTGGGTTTGCCCGGTCCCGCTCTGTTTGGTTTCCGGTTTTTATTACGGACAGGGCGAAAATTAACCCCTTCATCATTGGCGGCTTTATCATTAGCCGCTTTTGGATTTAGAAGCCTTTCAATCGCATGCCATTTGCGCCCGTCCTGATTAGAGACAAAGCTGATAGCAGAGCCTTCCGCGCCTGCCCGTGCCGTCCGGCCCATGCGGTGAATAAAATCTTCTGCTACCTGCGGCAAGTCATAATTAATGACGTGTTCGATATGGGGCACATCAAGGCCGCGCGCGGCAATATCTGTGGCAATCAGGACACGGAAATTCATCTTACGGAAGTTCTGCATCACCTTGTCACGCTTATTCTGGCGCAAGTCACCGTGCAAGGCTTCCGAGGTAAATCCATCACGGCGCAGGTTGTTCGCCATGCGGTCTGCCCCGTATTTGGTTTTGATGAAGACAATGACAGAACCGTTACGTTCATGCAACTGGCTAACCAGTTCATTGTATTTCTTGTCCTGCTCGATGCGGATCACGTCTTGCTTGATATTTTGGGCCACGACATTGGTTTCGCCGACAGATACGCGTTTTGGATTGCTGAGGTATTTCTCCGAAAGTTTCAGGATATTTTTCGGCAATGTAGCCGAGAACATCAGGGTCTGGCGCTTGTTCGGCATAAACTTGAAAATCTTTTCAAGCTGGACGCTAAAGCCCATATCCAGCATGCGGTCGGTTTCATCCAGAACGAGAAAATGCGTGTCGTGCAGCATTATATTGCCGCGCTCCAGATGATCATTAATCCGCCCCGGCGTGCCGACGATCAGGCGCGGTCTTGCACTGAGCTGGTTAAGCTGTTTTCCCATCGGTTCACCGCCAATGATAAAAGCAGTCTTGATCGGGCTTTTCGGGCCGAGAAGCTGATGCATGATGTCCATGATCTGTTTGCCGAGTTCCCGCGTTGGTGTCAGCACAAGAGCAGAGCCGCGCGGATCGGTTAGCAATTTTTCCAGGAGTGGAATAGCAAAAGCCGCCGTCTTGCCCGTGCCGGTCTGGGCTGTGCCCATAATATCATGGCCGTCCAAAGCAAGCGGAATTGCCTGTGCCTGAATAGGTGTTGGTGTTGTATATTTCATGTGCGCCAAGGATTTACCCAGCGCTGGGTTCAGGCCAAAGCCTTCAAAGTTTTTCATTTTAATTCTTTCTGTATGATTTAAGTGCCGGAACTCCAAAGAGCGAGGGTCTTGCGACCATCAGTATTAGTGTTTTTCGGCTTATCATTGGTTTTTGGTGTATGCGGGATTACTTTCCCGTAGTCGCCAGCCTGGACAGGCTTCGGCGAGAAGGTTGTTTTCTTCATAATTGTTGTCTTTCTAAAATTTATGTTTTGGGCTTGTCCTAATGGTCAACGGCATAATCACCGCTAAACATCCGCAGGATCTGTCTGTGCCGTTCATCACCGGCAAGTGCGTCATCCTGACTGGTTTTTAAATCCGCCGCGCCTTTGTCTTCGGAATCCAGCAGTGTTTTGTCGTTCGCTTTCCTGACATCGATTTTGATCTTCTGGCGGATCAGGGCGAATTCGATCGCATCAACCAGCCGAGCAAAATACCCGCGAATAAGCGTATCCGCCGCGCCCTGTTCCATCACGTAAGTGGACAGACCGCGCTCATCTCCTTCAGAGGTCAACACGATAATCGGCACTTCAAAGACCATCTTATCTATGTGTTTGAATACTTCTTTAGGCGAAGACAGCCCCTGCATCTCCGGTTTGAGGATCACAAGATCGGCTTTGTTGATACGCGGACATGCTTCTTCGACACTTACACAATGTGTCATGCGCCAGGGCACACGCATATCCTTTTCCAGCCAGGTTTTGATGGTCCCCGTTTCAGCAAAATCGTTATCGACAATGACGATGCGGATTGGCGGGATGGCCTGCGGCACGGACATTTGATCCTTGTCCTATGCAGCCTCCTTGAGATTGGCAGCACTGTCTTTGCCCTTTTTCGGGTCACGTTGAAGATCAAAGGAGATGACTTGTCCTTCTTTCAGCGTCCGCATACCGGCACGTTCAACGGCGCTGATATGAACGAAAACATCGCTGCCGCCGTTATTGGGTTGAATAAAGCCGAAGCCCTTTTGATCGTTGAACCATTTTACGGTTCCCGTAGTCGTTGTCATATTTTTTCCTTTTGTTCAAATATGGTTTTCATGCGCAAAGGCATCATGCCAGAGCGCGGCTTTTCAAAATGTGAACTTGTCGGAAAAAAAGTGAGGCTTTGACATTCACGTATCCAATAAATGGCGGATACTCTTTTCTGTAAGTTCGTGTCTTAATAGACAACATTCGTCAAACTGTACTGGATGTATGACAGGTTTAAGCTGCGCTGTCAAACTTTATAAATCATGCTATGCGATTTTTCGCAGTTCTTCCATAAACTTGCTCATGCTTTGCAATAAGCCCTGCACTTTTTCCGCTGAATAATTCGCCAGTTGATTGGTAATCGTACCGACCTGTTTGGAGGCATCATCAACCTGCGTGATGCTTTCGCCCATTTCATTCACGTTCACAGCCACCTGAGATGTACCTTCAGAGGCTTTTTCTGCATTAGAAGCAATTTCGCGGGACGCGGCGTTCTGTTCTTCCACCGCTGCGGCAACAATGGTTGCGGATTCGTTGATTTCTTTTACGACCCCGCCGATTTCGGAAAATGCCGTCATGGCTTTTTTCGTGGCGTCCTGAATGCTCTGGATTTGACCGCCAATTTCTTCCGTTGCCTTGGCCGTTTGTCCGGCCAGTTCCTGCACTTCGCTTGCCACAACGGCAAAGCCTTTCCCTGCGTCTCCGGCGCGGGCCGCTTCGATCGTCGCATTCAGGGCCAGCAGGTTTGTCTGTTCAGCA
>CAKZKV010000052.1 GCA_937124505.1 uncultured Alphaproteobacteria bacterium | reverse complement strand
CTTTCATATACAGTTTTTAAAGAATGTCAGATTAAATCTCAACTAATACACTTTAATCCGCACATATATTTTCTTGCCAATTGCCCAGCTCATGACTTAAATCATAGAAATATGATCAGCAGACAGGAACTTTGAATGACGCTTCTTTTAATGCATGGCGGTGCCTCCAATGTGGAATCCGATGTTTTTAAACGTAAACAGAATGCAGTCTCCTCTGCGCTTGGAAAAATCTCTGATTTTTCAATCGACGCGCTTGATCTGGTCGAACTGGCAGTTGAATACATGGAACGCGACCCACATCTGAACGCCGGTTACGGCAGCATCCTGCAGCTTGACGGACGCGCCAGAATGGATGCTGGTATTTGTACGTCTGATAGAAAATATGCCGGAATTTTACAGATCGAACAGACAAAAACACCGATCAAGATTGCAAGAAAACTGATGGATGCCGCGTACCACAGCATTCTTTGCGGCGAAGGCGCCCGCAAATTTTCCGATGAGAATGGCTTCCCGAGGGAAAACGCCATCACAGTTGAGCAAATGGAAGCCTTTGAGGAATCGTGCAAAACATTCCCGGAAATATCATATCAATCCTTCTCACGAGACATGAGCGATCTTAATAAAAAGAAACTTGGGACCGTTGGTGCGGTGGCCATTGATAAAAAGGGGCGCATGGCCGCCGCCTGCTCAACAGGGGGAACTAAGTATTGTTTTCCCGGACGGGTCGGAGACACGGCCATTTATGGCGCCGGTGTCTATTGCAGCGAGCATGTTGCCGTCGCCATGACGGGAGAAGGTGATAAAGTCCTGCGCAGAATGACGGCCAGACTGGTGGAAGATCTGTTTCTAAAATCTGGAAATTTGCATCAGGCCGTCACAGACGCCGCACAAGACCTTGAACGTCATGAAAACGGATATTGCGGCATTATTGCCGTTTCATCAGACCGGCAATACGCCCATGCCCATAATACGGCCTACATGGCCTTTGATCAGCATGCAGCATAAAGCCATCAGGCATCAAGCACGGGGGACTCCCATCCGGAAACTACCTGATGCCTTTTTTGCGGCTCTCCGCTGATCACTTCCAGAAGATCGCTTTCAAGTTCCGCATAGCGTGCCGGGTCTATTTTATGACCGCTGGCACGATCTGTTACAAAAAAAGCGTCTTCAATTTTATGTCCCTTGTCGGCAACACGCACATGTCCCACATCCACACCATGCTGGTCCAGAACCGCAGCAATCCATGACAGAAGCCCCGGCCCCCCGCCGCGTCGTGCATCAATGCGGATCATCGTATAGTCTTCACTGACCTCATGATCAAAAGACACACGCGGCTCTACCGGGAAAACAGCCGTCCGCCTTTTTTCCGCTGGCCCGTCAAAAACGAGGTCTGGCCCGTCCTCTCCCTCAATAGCGGCCTGAACAACGCCTTGAATTTTTGGAAGACGCTCGTCATTGCACATATCTCCCACACTGTTACGAATTAGGGTGTGTTGACACTATTCAGGGATTAAGATTGATGGTATTGTTTTGTGAT
>CAKZKV010000051.1 GCA_937124505.1 uncultured Alphaproteobacteria bacterium | reverse complement strand
GGCCGTGTCCTTTGCCCGCGCCCGTCATGAACGGAACAAGGACATGGGCGGGGAAGAAGAATTTCCGATGCTGGAAGAAGAAGAAGACCCGGAGCCGATTATTGATGGACGCATAGATGTGGGGGAGGTCGTGACGCAGTATTTATCACTGGCTTTAAATCCCTATCCGCATAGTAAAGAGGCCAGAGAACTGCTTGAGAAAGAGGAGGCTGAAAACAACCTCTCCACCAAGGAAAACCCCTTTGCAGCTCTGAAGGCTTTGAGAGAAGGCAAGTAGCTGCCTGATTTATCTTGTCGTGCATTCAACTTTTCACTTGAATTTTGCGACGCGCTTCGTTAAAGATAACAGACTTTTGAAATAAGGATTAAGATTATGGCTGTTCCAAAGAGAAAAACAACACCGATGAAGCGCGGACAACGCCGTTCGCACGACTCTTTGAAGTCTGTTAACTGGGTTGAAGATTCCAACACGGGTGAAGCAAAGCGTCGTCACCATATTGACCTGAAAACAGGTATGTATCGCGGACGTCAGGTTCTGGACGAGGCAGAGTAAGTAGAATAATATTCTGGTCATTTGGTCATTTAGGGGTTGGGAAGTTTTCCCAAATCGTCTAAACATTTATCTGTCACAAAGATAACTTCGAAATATACTCGTTCGCAAAGGCATGACTAACGCACTGACTTACCAGAATAAGACATCACCTATCACGCTTGCCATAGATGCCATGGGGGGAGATCATGGGGTCAAGGCGACTGTTTCTGGCGCTGCGCTCTGTCACAAGCAACATAAAGACAATAAATTCCTGTTTTTCGGGGACAAGGAGCAGATTGAAAATGCCATGTCCCGCTATGGCTCCTTGCAATCTGTCAGCCAGATTGTTCATACGGATAAAGTTATTGCAGGAGATGAAAAACCATCCGTTGCCCTGCGTCAGGGGAAAGAGTCTAGCATGCGTCTGGCGATTGATGCTGTGGCGGAAGGCCGTGCCGATGCTGTTATTTCCTCGGGAAATACCGGGGCGTTGATGGCGATGTCAAAGATGGTTCTGAAAACCCTGCCTGAAATTCGGCGTCCGGCCATTGCCAGCGTGTTCCCGACCAAAAAAGGGGAAACCGTAATGCTGGATCTTGGCGCGAATAGTTCCTGCGATTCAGAAAATCTGGTGCAATTTGCCATTCTGGGTGCGGTTTTTGCAAAAATTATTAAAGACCAAAAACGGCCAACGGTTGGGCTGTTGAATGTCGGATCGGAAGACATTAAAGGCCCCGATCATATCCGGGTTGCGGGTGAGAAGCTGCGCATGATTGAATTTCCAGGTATTTATTACGGCAATATAGAGGGGAATGACATTCCTCGCGGCACGACAGATGTGGTCGTGACAGACGGTTTTACGGGGAATGTCGCTTTGAAAGTCGCGGAAGGAACCAGCGAACTGATTGCGTATTTCATTCGAGATGCGTTTACGTCCTCTCCCTTGGCGGCGATTGGCGCACTGTTTGCCGGAGGGGCCTTCAAAAAATTGAAAAAGCGGGTTGACCCACGTTTTTATAATGGCGGAATGTTTCTTGGGCTGGGAGGGATCTGTGTCAAAAGCCACGGCAGCAGCGATGCCTATGGTTTTTCGCGCGCCCTGCTGGTGGCGGGGGATCTTGTCTCAAATAATTATAATCAGAAAGTGGCGGAGGAACTTGAGATGCTAAGAGAACGGGAAATTATGGAGTCACTGGGGGAAAGTGTCTAATTCATGATTCGAACCCGTATTCTTAGCTCTGGACATTACCTGCCAGAAAAAATCCTCACCAATCATGATCTGGAGAAGATGGTTGATACGACCCATGACTGGATTGTGCAAAGAACCGGCATTGAGCAGCGTCATGTGGCGGCAGAAGATGAAACGACATCTGATATGGCAATTGCAGCCGCCAGACAGGCGCTTGAAAACGCAAATCTGAACGGGGCGGATATTGACGGCGTCATCGTGGCGACGGCGACACCTGATCGTGCCTTTCCTTCGGTCGCTATTGCGGTGCAGGCGGCCTTGGGAGTGGGGAACGGCCCGGCCTTCGATCTTTCTGCCGCGTGCAGCGGGTTTGTCTATGGATTAAGTACGGCGGATGCCCTGATCCGGAGCGGGCAGGCCAAACGGTTGCTCTTGATTGGTGCGGAAAAGTTTTCTTCTATTATCGACTGGAATGATCGGCGTACCTGTGTTCTGTTTGGCGACGGGGCCGGGGCCGTGGTTCTTGAGGCCTGTGAAGGTGTGGGGACGAATGCGGATCAGGGGGTTTTGAGTTCCCACCTGCATGCCGATGGCAGTTATCAGGAGATGTTATATGTCGATGCGGAAACTCAATTCATTAACATGAACGGGCCGGAAGTCTTCAAGTTCGCCGTTAATTCCATGAGCAAAATCGTCAAACAAACGCTGGATGCCGTTGGTATGGAGGAAAAGGATATCGACTGGCTGATTCCGCATCAGGCGAATATCCGCATTATTGAAGCAACGGCCAAAAAGCTGAAAATGCCGATGGAGCAGGTGGTCGTCACGGTTCACAAGCATGGCAATACCTCTGCGGCGTCGATCCCGCTTGCGCTATATACGGCACTCAGCAATAATCAATTAAGTCGCGGTGACCTGATTTTGTTTGAAGCTCTGGGCGGTGGATTTACCTGGAGCTCCGCGTTAGTCAGGTATTAAGGCTTTTCATACTTTTAAGCGGTACAGGGATGTGGTATATGTGTCCCGACAGGTCTTTCCAGTAGGTCACGGAATGTTCTATCTTCTCCGGCAGGGTCAGAAACTTGTTGGGCTGCTAATTGAGCTTGATAGTTTTTTAGTGCCGCCGGACCGTCTCTTTCAAAATCTGCTGCCATCGACAAGAGCTGTTGCCGCACTTCTTCAACTTTTTGATCACAGATATAGATGTCGGCAGTGGCAGCCGCAGCGGGGGTCTGATCTCCAACAGGCCCGTTTAAAAGACTTTGAAATAAAAGGGATGCAGGTGTCTGCCCATCCCCATGAACATCAACTTCCATTAAGGATTGCTTGATACGATCGCTATCTGATGCAAGTTCTGTTAATCTCTCTGCCATGTCAGCCGCTTGCATTGCATCTCTATTGTTATTCATTAGAGCATTGACAAATGCTTCTCCCGGGCGTGCTCTGTCAATATGCTGGGCGTGCTGTGTATCAATAGCTTCCTTGAAATCAGGCATGTTCTCTTCATATCCAAGGTTTCTTTTGATCGAATCGGCCAATCCATGTAAATGGCTTTTGTGTTTTGTTTCATGTCCTCTTACGGCCGCTGCTGTTTCGTTTGTATCTGCAATTTTAACTGAAATACTGGATTCCAGCATGTTGGGTGAAAAACTGACGCTTCCTCTGTCACCATAGCCGGAAACGTCCAGCCCGCTATTGATATCAACTTTTCCGGTATTGAGATTGACGCTGACATTTGTGAGGTGGCCGCTGGTATGTTGCAGAATAATTCTTTTTTGATCTTGCCATTCTGAAGATTGATGTACCCGATACCCGGCAGGCGGGTCCTTACTGATAAGGGCCTCAACTTTATCTCCTAAACTTACCTTTAAAGTTTCCGGATCGTTCGACATAACTTTTATCTCCTGCTCGTCACTTTTTTATTTGTATCTTATTATAGAAACTTCTGATTAAAAGATATTTAAGTATTATAAAGAATTAGAGTATGCAACAAAATACATGAGATTGCGGCCATTTTCATTCCAGAACAGGGCCATATTTCTCTCCATTCGGCATCAGGTAATCTTCCGGTAGTTTTTTGGCAACCTCTTTGATCTTGTCAGGGGTCAGATGTGCCAAAAATTCGGGGAGTTTACTCGTTCTCAACCGATCTGAATGGATCATGATGGAATTAAGGCGGTGCCAATCCGCTGCATTGTTTGTCACGACGATTTCCATGTCTGCAAAGGCACGAAATGCTTCAGGAACGTTTTGCAGAAATACAACATCCCCTTTGCCTTTCAGTTCTTGTTGCAAGAGATCTGTATCTTTTTGTCGTCTATTTTTGTCACGCAGCATGTTCAGGGGGTTAATATAAACCTCTGCTGCGTCAATAAAATGAAGGCGCAGATTGACGTCCCCATGCTCACTATACCATGTAGTTCGGCCTATAATATCCTGACGGGATGTTCTGATCTCTCCAAGTTGCGCGGCGAATGCGGTTGGGATCAAGCTCTTTCCTGAATTAGCAGAGCCATTCAGCAAAATAATCAGAGGTGTGTCTTCTTCAAAAAGTCTGTGGTCAATATGAAGCGCAAGGAGTTGCGCCATCGCGATCAATTCGCGGCGGGAGCTTGTTTTTCCTGAAAAAGGAAGGGCTCTTGATTCATTCATACGGAGGTACTAAAGCTTTATGGTAATAAAGTCAAAGCATTCAGACTTAAAAAAGCATTTTATCCCCTTCGCAAAGCGAAATTTTTGCCTTTTTATTTGACCTGATTTTATAGCTTTACTATGGTGGATTCATTACATAAAAGGAACGAAATATGAGTCAAAAAACTGTGACCCGTGCGGATCTGGCTGATGCGATTTATGAGCAAGTCGGTCTATCCCGCAATGAATCCGCTGATCTGGTGGAAAGTATTATAGAGGAAATGTCTGATGCTCTTGTGAAAGGGGATCATGTAAAAATATCGTCTTTCGGCAGCTTGTCTGTTCGCCAGAAAGGGGAGAGAGTTGGCCGGAACCCGAAAACCGGTGAGGAGGTTCCCATTACGCCGCGTAAGGTTCTTGTTTTCCGTGCCTCACACGTTCTCAAGAATAAAATTAATGACGAAGAATAATACAA
>CAKZKV010000050.1 GCA_937124505.1 uncultured Alphaproteobacteria bacterium | reverse complement strand
CAACCAATAACATAAAATCCTATTGCTGATTTTGTACCTTTGTTGGGCTAAACCCAACAAGATATTAACCCGGATTTCATCGGCATAATGCTGGACGAGGCGGATCTGGTCCCCGGAACCAAAATTGGATACGAAGATGCAAAAGGAATGTTCCAGGACCGCTTTCTTGACGAGTTGCAAAATATTAATGGCACAACATCCGACCATACATTGACATATGAACAAAAACTAGCCATGGCACGCGAAAACCTTTTAGAGGGTGCTGTCATTCCTGTCGCCGCAGCAAAAAATACTATTCAGACCACACCACAAGAACAGGCCGTAGAAGCACCCGCTGAAACACCTCCGGCAATAAGTGCAGCTGCCGTAGAGCCCCCCCTGAAACGGTTTCAATACAAGAAGGTATTTCTGATGAGCCGCCGCCCATCGAAGTTCAGCCTGAAAATCCGCCAAAGTTAGACATAGATTTAGACATTGCAGAAATTCCAACAGCAGAACTCGCCACAACACAGACACAACGACAACCCGTCTTGTCCTCCCAAGATATCAGAAAGCTTGAAATACAAAGAGTACGTGCTGCAGTTGCAGGAGAAAGTAATAGAGGAGAAGCAAAAGAAAACCGAATTTCTGTCAACGCCGTCCCCGTCACCATGGCAACTTATATGCTCCATTTGGCTGAACGGGACGAGCAAATTTCCTCTAACAGACAAGAACCCATTAGTATGGTGCAGGCAATTCAAGTCGTGCGAGAGCAAATCGAGCAAAAGATCGAAATAACTAAAAAAAGCGGCATCCCGGAGGGTATGCAAAAACCTATGGCGATCGAAATGATCGCTGGCAATGCCTCTGATGCCGCTAAAAAGACGTTTGCAAAAAAAGACATAAACACCACTCGCCAGGCATTGGCAACAGAGCTTTCAAGAGGGATTAGCCGTACGGTTTCCCCTGAGCAAATTAAGCCTGATTTTGCACATAGACTGCTGCAAAAAGCCAGACAGACTGGACATATCCTTGTTGGACAAGAAGTTGATGCAGATCTGGCAGCGGGAATATCAGAGGGACTGGTCGCAAGAAAGATTGAAACATTAAAGCCTGAGCTTTTTACACGCACCCAACCTATGCAATTGGAAGCGATTGCAAGAGAGATTATTTCTGAAAAGGCTCTTCGTCCCAATAAGCAAAAACCTGCAGTAGGACATGCCGCGAAACCTGCCGGAAGACTTATGGAATCAAGACGACCTCAGAGAGAGATAAAACCACAGCAACCTCAAGGCTTTGTTGCGAGATTAGTGGATACAATTCGAAACTCTTTGAAGAGCATCATACCTGACAGGACGTCTCGCAAGGAGACACAACAGCCTGCAAGACCCGTCACTCGCACCGCAGTTGAGTACTCTGCCGCTTCACACGCCACGGAACCGTCCGCTCAATTAAAGCAGCAACCTGCCACAGAACCAGCAACCTTTGATTTTCATGCTCCAGCAGAACAAACTGCCGGCATCCATTCTTCTTTTGCAGATGCAACAGATGCCCCCTCGGTCATTGTAGAAAATACGCGGGAGGCAAAAAACGATGAGGTTTTCGATGAGGTTTTCAGTGAAAACCTAAATGATGCCGCCGAACTGGTCATGGAAGGTCGCTAATCTCCGTATAAAATGGGGACAAGACATCATCCTCTCTTGAAAAGTGCTGCTGTTTCATTATGTTATGTGTATGCATGACACCCCTTCTTCGCATGGAAAAATCGAAATTCTTGATCGCCCGCCGGTAGAATTTTCACAGATTGATCAGCTGGATACATTGGCGCAACTGATGGATAATGCCTTTGAAATTCCGGGTACAAAAATTCGTTTTGGCGTCGATTCCTTTATCGGCCTGATCCCGGTTCTGGGCGACACGATCAGTGTTGCGGTCTCCGCTTTTATCATGTCCTACGCAAAACAGATCAATCTGCCCAGACATAAGGTCTGGCTGATGCGTTTTAATGTGTTCATGGATTGGTTGATCGGAATTATTCCTTTTATAGGCGATGCGTTCGACGTGGGATGGAAAGCAAACCTCCGCAATATCAAAATTATGCGTGACCATATAGAAAAAGAGAATATCATTTAAAATCAAAAAAAACGGAGAGTCTGATGCCCAAAATTACATTTTACGGACATGCCTGCTTCTGTGTTGAGCATAATGGCCTGAACATTCTATTTGATCCATTTATCAGCGGCAATGACGCCGCCAAAGACATTGATATCAATACAATCCCCGCAGATTTCATTTTGATTTCCCACGGCCATCAGGACCATGTGCTGGACGTGGAAGCCATCGCCAGACGCACCGGCGCGAAAATCATCTCAGGATTTGAGGTTATAAACTGGTTTGCAAAAAAAGGACTGGAGGATCACCACCCGATGAACCACGGCGGGGCTTTTGAGTTCGATTTCGGTACAGTCAAGCTGGTCAACGCTGTTCATTCTTCTTCCCTGCCCGATGGCTCTTACGGTGGAAACCCTGCCGGATTTGTGATTTCCCTGACTGACGGACCGACTTTTTACTATTCGGGGGATACCGCCCTGACCTATGACATGAAACTGATCGGCGAACAATACAACATTGATTTTGCGTTCCTGTGCATTGGCGATAACTTTACCATGGGAATCGACGATGCTGTCCGCGCTGCAGAGTTTACGGGTGCCTATAAAATCATCGGCATGCATTACGATACATTCCCGCCGATTAAAATCGACCATGACGATGCCAAAAGAATTTTTTCAAATGCCGGACGCAACCTCCTCCTTCTGGAGATTGGCGAAACGATAGAACTGTAAGTATTCACTCCGCCTGTTCCTTCAGGTTTTCCAAAACCTGATCACGGCCACAATTCCAACGGTAATATTTATACCGGGTGGGGTTCTTTTTGTAATAATTCTGGTGATATTCTTCAGCGGGGTAAAATTCCCTGGCATCCAGCACAGGCGTAATAATCTTTTCCTGGTATTTTGCCCTTTGCGCTTCAATAAAATCTTCTGCAATCCGCTTTTGCGCCTCATTCAAGGCAAAGACGGCGCCGCGATAGGAAAAGCCCTTATCACAAAACTGCCCTTCCGGGTCAAACGGGTCATGATTATCCCAGAAAACCTGCATTAACCGGGCATAAGAAACTTTTTTCGGGTCATATGTGACCCGCACCGCTTCATAATGACCCGTTGTTTGCGTTGTAACATCCTTATAAGTCGGATTTTTCGTCGTGCCTCCCGTATAACCGGAGACAACGTCAATCACGCCCGGCACGGCCTCCATGTCCTTCTCAATGCACCAGAAACAACCGGCGGCAAAAATGGCCTGTTCTGTTTTTATATCGTCAGCCTTTGCAAATCCGGCTGGCCATAATATGGCTCCCAATAAAAATGCTAGAAAAAATCTCTTCATGTTTGCTCTCTTTGTTATTCTGTGATGTATTCGTGAGAACCCTTTAGATCATTACATAAAAAATCATGCAGGAATTCAAAACGCTGATCCAGAACATGACCTCCGCAGCGCAGGAAGTCATTAAAACCTATTACAGAACAGGCTTTGACGTCGATCACAAAGGCGATGACAGCCCGGTGACCATCGCCGACCGGGAAGTGGAAAAAAGATTGCGGGAGATTATTGAAACAAACCGCCCGGATGACGGTTTTTTGGGGGAGGAACACGGCACTAAGCCTTCACAAAACGGCCTGATGTGGGTAGTTGATCCGATTGACGGGACCAAATCTTTTGTCGCGGGCCGTCCTAGCTTCACGACACTAATAGCTCTTTGGGAAGGAGATATACCACTTCTGGGAGCTGTCTATCAGCCAATAACAAATGAACTTTGGCTAGGAACGCGGGATGACGTAACAACGTTAAATGGAAATGCAGTCAGCGTAAGCAAAAAGTCAAATCCCCATAAACTGAGGATCGGCAGCACTATACCCTCCTTACTTTATGATCAACCTGAATTGCTGCATGCACTGAGAGATACTTCAGATTTTTTTGTTTGGAGTGGTGATGGTTATTTTTGTGGCATGATGGCATGCGGCGGACTGGATGTTATCATTGAGAAAGACATGAAAACTTACGACTATGCCGCACATCCCGCCATCATAACCGGCGCGGGGGGATACGTTTGCGACTGGAACGGAAAGCCAATGACCCTGGAGTCCGAAGGGCATATCCTGTGCACCTCAAATGAAACGATCAGGGATCATGTTCTGGAAATCATTGATACCCATAAATAGGCCATTTTCCCTCGGCAACGGCATCCAGAGACGGTGTTTCCTGATCAAATCGGTTCTGATATAGCCAGTAATTCGTCATCACCCGCTCGACAAACGCACGGGTTTCGGCGACCGGAATGGTTTCAATAAACAGAAGCGGATCATCAATATTTTTCAGGCGTTTCTTCCAGCGCTGTAGATTCCCCGGCCCGGCATTCCAGGCAATCAGCAGATCAAACAGGTTCCTGTTTGTGACATACCTCTTGAACAGTTCATGCGTATATTTTGACCCGGCGCGGATATTAAACTTTGGGTCAAAGAGCGCCCGTTCCCCCCCGGCGGCATCAAAGACGTCATCCCCCATAATGCCGCGTCCTGTAGAGGGCAAGAGCTGCATGAGGCCTGACGCGCCGCTTGGATTTCCCGCCGCCGGATTAAAGCGGGATTCCTGCCGAACGATAGCATGCAGTAAGGCCGGTTCAATTCTATATTTGCCCTCACTTTGCCAGCCCATCACGGGATACTGCGCCGCGAGAGGAACATCAGCCTGTTCCAGCATCAGGAGATAGGACGCGCCGCGCCAAGCCATGCCTGCTGATTTAATCTCGTCCGCCACTGATATCACCGCCCGCCGGATATCAGGGTTTTCGTTTTTTTCCACAAACAGAAATTCGCGTTCTGCATCTTCAAACAGTCCCAGCTTCGCCAGCCCCAGTCCCCGAACCGCCGCAGGATTTCGCGCCAGTAATATTTTCTGGGAGGTTCCTAACGGCGTGATTGCCCAGTCAAAATCAAGTGGACGGCTGAGCGCCCGCATGGCAATCAAACCATAAAACGTCCGCGGTTGGGACGCGGCACGGTTCAGCCACAAACTGACGGCATTAAAATTTCCCGCCCGCATGTGCGCACGGGAGGCCCAGAAGGCCGCGCCCGAGACCGTCCACGAATTGGCATAGATCGAACTGGCTGCCACTTCAAAAGATTTTGCCGCCTCCTGATACTGTCCTTTTCGCCAGGACGTCAACCCCGCCACCCATGCCGCCAGAGGCACCTTTTGCCCCTCTTCCTTCACACATTCTCTAGAAATTTCCTGTGCCCTGGTTAATTTTCCTTCGTGCATATAACTGGCGGCAATCTGCGCTTTCAGGCGATGATAATCAAGGTTTGTCAGGCTCGTTTTTTCGGCATCAAGAATTTCCAGCGCTTGTGTAGGCCGCTCATTGCGCGTCTTGGCACGAATACGCTCCGAGAGGGACAAAAAAGCTTCTTTTTGTGAAGAACTTCGTGGTGTCCCATCACTATAGAGCCCTTTTGATTTGCGGGTAATGTCGATATAGCGGTGAACCGTTTCGACCTTCTTCGGCATTTGTAACCCTGCCCCGCCTACCTCCCTCGCCTTTTTCACGGCAAGTTTATAAATACGGTCCGCTCCGCTATGATCCGCATAGTCATTCAGCCAGTCCTTCAATTCCTGATAGGAGGATGTATATCCTGTCGGATGCAGATATCTCTCCCGCAAGACATAGCCCATCAACCTTCTGTCTTCCAGAGCCTTGATAACAAAATCAGCCTCGTCCCATTTTGCCTTTTTCTGGAGCGCAAAAATATGTCGATACTTCAAAAGTTCCGTATCAGAAATCTCTCCGGTTTTGGGCGGTGGCGGTTTGCGGACAGGCTTAAGGGGTGGTTGATACTCAAGAAGTTCCTGAGTCAGGCTGTTCGCGGCATTAGCAGATGATACCTGAGCGAACAAACCACAACCAACCAGAAAACAAAACCAAAGGAGAACTTGGCGCATTTAGCGGTTATAAGCAAAAAGACAAATTGTGTCCAGAAATTACAAAGACAACCGCAAGCTCTGTAAAAACAGCATGTCCTGCCAGACTTTGGCTTTTTGGGAAGGGGTACGCAACAGATAAGAGGGGTGATACGTCGCCACAACGGGGATTTTCTTGCTGATTTCCAACGTTTTCGGCGCAAACGTATGCGCTGTTCCGCGTAATTTTGAAATACTCTCCCCGGAATGCAAGACTGTTTTGGCCGCCACGCCACCGCTTAGAATCAGGAACTCCGGATCAGCAAGCGCAATATGCTTTTCGATAAACGGCAGGGCAATTTCCATTTCCTGCGGGGTCGGCGTACGATTACCGGGAGGCCGCCAGTTGAGAATATTTGAAATGTAAATCCCTGTCTTCGGGTCTTCGGATGTACGATCCAGACCGATACAGGCCAGAATTTTATCCAGTAATTGCCCGCTCACCCCGACAAAGGGTTTACCGAGCCGATCTTCGTCCGCACCCGGCGCTTCCCCGACCAGCATGACTTTTGCGTTTGGATATCCATCGGAAAAAACAAAATTGGTTGCGGTTTTTTTAATATCCAGACCATCAAACCCCTGAATAGCCTTTGCCAGATCTTCCAGCGTGTCGGCTTTTGCAGCCAGTTCCCGGGCCTGATCTTTTAGTTTTTGCAGACCTGTCGCAACATTGGCCTGTGCAGGCGTCTGCGAAGGACTTTGAAGAATGGGGCGCTCTCTCGTCTTTAGCTCTGCTTCCGGCACATGCGCGGGAACTTTCACGACCTCCAGCCTGTTTGTAACCGGCTCCAGCTCTAATATCTCATCAATCCCCTGGTCAATATGCCATTGGAGCGCCGCGAGATAAGCCTGATGGTCTGCATTTTGCATTGCACTAAATAAATTTTCTTTCAGTTCTTAAGATATTAATGAATTTAGGCTAAATTAAGTAAGAAACAAAGAACGAAATAGATAAAGAGATAAAACCAGATGGATATGCCCCCCATTCGCGCTGATCGTGAAGTGATGCACTATGATGTTGTGATCGTTGGTGCAGGCCCCTCCGGCCTTGCCTGTGCGATCCGTCTGAAGCAACTGAAACCGGAATTATCTGTCTGCATTCTGGAAAAAGGCTCAGAAGTCGGCGCACATCTGCTTTCCGGCGCGGTTTTTGAAACGCGTGCACTGGATGAACTGATTCCTGACTGGAAAGAAAAAGGCGCACCGCTTCATGTGGAGGCCAAAGACGACCACTTTATGTTCATGACGGAAACAAAATCCTTCCGCCTGCCGACGCCGCCACAGATGAAAAATCACGGGAATTACATTATTTCTCTGGGAGAACTGGGCCGCTGGCTGGGAGAACAGGCGGAAGCACTGGACGTTGAGATTTTCGCCGGGTTTGCCGGGTCTGAAATTCTGTATAACGAAGATGGCGCTGTGATCGGCGTGGCAACCGGCGATATGGGCATTGATAAAGACGGGAACAAGACCGATGCGTTTGAACCCGGCGTCGAGCTGCACGCCAAACAAACCGTTTTTGCCGAAGGATGCCACGGCTCCCTGACGAAACAACTGATTGAAACCTTTAAACTGAGAAGAGGCGCTTCCACGCAGACATATGCGCTGGGGATTAAAGAAATCTGGGAAGTCCCGCATCAAAAGCATGTGCAGGGGAAAATCATGCATACCATCGGCTGGCCAATGG
>CAKZKV010000049.1 GCA_937124505.1 uncultured Alphaproteobacteria bacterium | reverse complement strand
TGGAGTGGAAAGACAGTGCGCGTGCGTGGTTGGTTGGATGAATATAACGGCCCGCATATAGAGGTTGACCATCCCGAGCGGATAGAGTTTATTGAGCCTGAAGACACGGAGGAGGCAAAAGGAAAATTCGCCGTTCCTCCATTAGATAAGGAGATCATCAAAAATGCCCTACCAGACATTAAACAACCTCAATATAGACAATAAAACCGTTTTGCTGCGTGCCGACCTGAACGTCCCCGCCAAAGACGGCGTTGTGACGGACTTTACCAGAATCGACCGTCTGCAAGAAACCATTAATGTCCTCAAGGCCAAAAACGCCAAAATCGTGATCCTGTCACACTTTGGCCGTCCGAAGGGAGAGCGCAAACCTGAATATTCCCTCTCCTTCCTGCCCCCTGTTTTACAGGATCGTCTGGGTCTGGACGTTTCTTTTGCCGAAGATTGCATCGGAGATGCCGCACAAGCTGCAATAAACACCCTACAACCCGGTCAGGCCGTCCTGCTGGAAAACCTGCGTTATCACAAAGGCGAGGAAGCTAATGATCCCGCTTTTGCCGCAGAGCTTGCCAAACTGGGAGATGTTTACGTGAACGACGCATTCTCCGCCGCACACCGCGCCCATGCCTCTACCGAAGGACTGGCGCATCTGCTGCCGACCTGCGCCGGATGCCTGATGGAAGCGGAACTAAAAGCTTTAAGCGATGCACTCGAAGCCCCGAAAAAGCCTGTCATGGCGATTGTCGGCGGCGCGAAAATTTCTACAAAACTGGCGCTGCTGAACAACCTTGTGAAAAAAGTCGATATGCTGGTACTCGGCGGTAGCATGGCGAATACATTCCTCTTCGCAAAAGGCGTTGAAGTTGGCTTGTCGCTGTGTGAGAAAGACATGGCCTCAGAGGCCCGCGAAATTATGAAGACAGCAGAAGCCCATGGCTGTGAAATTATTCTGCCGAAAGACCGTATCATCCTGAAAGAATTTGGTGAGAACGCGCCGCATGACGTGGTTTTAACAGAAGAAATTCCCGCTGACATGGAAGCCGTTGATATTGGCCCGGCCACTATTGCCATGCTGTCTGAAATTATGGAAGAGTGTAAAACAGTCTTATGGAACGGCCCGATGGGTGTTTTCGAAGTCAAACCGTTTGATACGGGAACCAATGAGTTGGCGCGTGCCGTGGCCGCACAGACAAACTCAGGAAACCTCGTCTCGGTTGCCGGTGGCGGCGATACGGTCTCTGCACTTGAAAATGCTGGTGTCGTCTCTGATTTCACTTACATTTCAACGGCGGGCGGCGCATTTCTGGAATGGCTGGAAGGCAAAACGCTGCCGGGTGTGGCAGCGCTGGAAAATGCCTATCAAAGAGCTGCATAAACCTAAGCCTGCAAACGCTCTTCATGTGGCTTGCTGGCGACCATATACCACGCCATCTTGGGAGAGCGGTGAGCCACGTCCGCCAGATGCCGGATCACATCCGCCTGAACCTGTACACAGGGGTTATTTAACAACTCCATGTAAACTTCAGGCTCGCAGCTTTCCACTAACGCATTCAATACTTCAGGCGTCAGGTTTTTGCGCCGTGCCACAGCTATCATTTCATGAACTTTCCCGGACTGGATACGGTACAGCAAATCTGTCGTATCCAGAACCTCGGATGACTCAATCAGCTTCTCGGCAATCTTGCTGTTTTTGTCCATAAGATACAGGCAAAACCTTAATGGCAACCCATCATGCAGATCCATTCTTTGAGAGACTTCATAGATCACGTCTTCCGGTAATTTCTCGAAGAAATCAATGACCATATCGACGGTCATGTCCTTGACCCAGCTTTCAGCCTCATAGGAAAAAACAGCATTCAACTTTTCCGTTATACCAGATATATCGTGATGATCCGTTACTGCTGCCTCCGCATGCAGCGCCGTAATTAACGGTATCAAAGCGGCATGCGCGCCTGTCAACATGTTCATAATCATCTTGTAACCCCGTCTAACTCTTCTTTTAAGCTCTTAAGCACATCATAAATGTGATTGGTTACTAATCTGTAAATTTTTAGGAAATTTTTATGTCTTCTACCTGAAGGGGCATAAAGGAAAGAAAAGCTTAAACAAATTCTGGTAATATTGTACACTGTAAATTCAAGATTAAGAGGACATCATGGTTCAGCAGGTTACAAATCTTTCACAACAGAATGTGATCTCTCCATACAACCGCGGGGAACAACAGCAACAACAGATCAACCAGCGGCAACAGACAGAAAAGAACGCCATTAATGCCCGGGACACGCAAAGCACACAAACCAGACGTAGCGGTACATCCGCCTCTCAGACGCAAAACAGCGATGCACAATTCAATAAAAACAATTCAACAGCGCTCAGCGTCAATGAATTCCGTCAGCAATTAGGGATTGAACAGAACCAGAAACCTCCACGCGGAAGCCTCATTGATATCAGTGCATAAATACAACCAGAACAGATCCCGTTTTTTAAAAGCGCTGACCCTCTTCAGCGTTTTTGTTTTCATCCTGCTGCCGTTCGAAGCATATGCACAGTCGTTTCGTAAAATTATCTGCGACCGATATGAAATCCCTTTTGACGTTACGGTAGATTTTATGCCGGGCTCAATTAATTACATTTTCAACAAATCCACGGACGAGATGATGATTTATCAAAGTGGAAGCAGGGATCAATGGATCAGGGATTATCTTGGCATGGACCCGTCCAAGGTTCCTTACGGGACACCAATAAAGACAAACGGACTGACAGATGCAAAGTTTTCCTTGAAAAGCAACATAACAACCACAGTCAGAAGCCCTGATCGCGACAAAAATTTCGTTTGCGCCTATGTCAAACAAATAAATGTTCAGATCGGTTATACGAACACAATTATTATCCCTGATGAATATGAAAAGGACTCCTGTGACTTTTTAGAACGGGTCAAATATCATGAAAAGTACTATATCGCCGACCTTGAGACAGGTAAAAACTTCTCGACCATCTTGCGACAGAACATGTTCAGACTTGTCTCGCATGCGGAAAAGAGTGCTGGCTATATGAGATATACTGACGAGTCAGCTTTACGTAACAAGCTGGAGCAGTCTGTTAAAGAATTACTCGAATTTTATCTTAGAGACCTGAAAAGACAGCAGCGGCAATTTATCCTGGAATACAGCTCAGAAGAACAAATGCAAAAACTGGCTGAAAATATCGAAAAATGTGAAGCTGACAGAAAGAAGAATAACACCCCTGCAAATCAGAAATAATTAACATATCGGAATGGGAAAACGCTTACAATTATCTTTGCTTATTATGATTCTGTTTTTGGGGCAGGCATTCCCGGCAGACGCAAAAAGTAAAAAAAGAACCTGTGACTATATCGAAAAGCCAGAACTGCGCATCAATATTCATCTAACGATTCCGGAAGCCACCTATGACTATAGCCGCACCTCTGAAGAGATGACGGACGAGCGTTTTGAATCAACAGTGAAGTGGTTGCAGAAACAGGGCATTAAATCCATAGGTATGGCGCGACACCTTGGCCAGTTCATAAAAATCAAGGGCCTGACATCAGGCGGGTATCAGGTCAATATGACAGGCATGGGACATGCGAGACGCGTGGATCGTTACGGCGTTTATTACTGCCCGTTTTTAACAGACCTGAATATTGAATTTTTCTACGCAACCAAAATTTTTATTGCCAAAGAAATTCCCAGAGACTCCTGTGAATTTGAAGAAACCATGAAACACGAATGGAAACACCATACGGCAAATGTCATGGCCATCAAAACATATTCTGACCGTTTAAAAAAAGACCTCCCCACCATTGTCCGGGAAATCGAGGAACGTCAGGGGTACGTCGATGCCAGCCAGATACAAAATGCCTATAAGCAGATCGAGCATTCCGTAAATGATATGATTAACATCTATTACGAAACGATCTGGAAAGATCAGAGAAAGAGAAACAGCCTGATCGACACCCCCGAAGAATATCAAAGAGTGGAACGCGTTATTCAGGAATGTGAAAAGAGACGAAAAGCAAAATGATCTTATCGACACCCTTATTAGATATGATATAGATTAAATATAGAAAAGAGGCTAAAAAGCTAAAAATAAAAAGGAAAACAAATACATGATTTTTTGGCGTAAGAAAAAAAATGTTACAGAGCAAGAACAGGAAGACCTTGAAGATAAGATCATACATCCAGACAATGATCCGGATCTTGGACCAGAGGAAGATTCTGCAAATACCATCAATGTAAAAGACAGGCTTCACGAATTTGAGGAAGAAAACGAGCCTGAAATAGCAGACATCCATACCACGCCGGAACCCGACCACAACCGTCTGGACGACCTGAAGGAAAGAGAAGAGTTTGAAGACGATTCAAACGAAGGCGGATGGTTCTCACGTCTGACAAGCGGTCTGACAAAATCCTCCCGCAAAATATCAACCGGCATTAATGATCTGCTCACCAAGAAAAAACTGGATCAGGAAACGCTGGACAGCTTGGAAGAGCTGCTTATTTCGGCTGATCTTGGCCCCGCAACGGCAGCAAAAGTCATTGCTGACTTTTCCAAAGACCGCTTTGGCAAGGACATGGACGAAAGAGAACTCAAAGACGCGCTGGCCGCCTCAATTGCCAAAATTCTGGAGCCGGTCGCAAAACCCTTATTCATCGTGCCACCAGAAACAGGGCCCTATACCATACTGGTCTGCGGTGTAAATGGCGTTGGCAAGACCACAACCATCGGCAAATTTGCCCAGAACTTTCATATGAAAGACAAACAAAGCGTTCTACTCGCCGCCGGAGATACATTCCGCGCCGCCGCCGTCGAACAACTGCAAATCTGGGCGGAAAGAACCCATACAGGTTTCTATGCAAAAGATATCGGGGCAGATGCCGCCGCTGTCGCTTATGAAGCCTACGAAAAAGCCACAAATGACAAAACCGAAATCCTGATGGTCGATACTGCCGGACGCCTGCACAACAAGGCCAATCTGATGGAAGAGCTCGGCAAAGTGGTTCGCGTTTTGAAAAAGCACAATGACGCCCTGCCCCATGAATGCCTGCTGATTCTGGATGCCACAACGGGGCAAAACGCAATCGCGCAGGTTGAGACGTTTAAGGAGATGGTGAATATTACCGGCCTGATCGTTACAAAGCTGGACGGCTCCGCACGAGGTGGCATCGTCGTTTCTCTGGCCGATCAGTTCGGTCTGCCGATCTATGCGGTTGGTGTCGGCGAAACAGCGGAAGACCTGCAACCCTTCCATGCCAAGGAATTCGCCATGGGGCTGGTGGGACTGAGATAGAACTCTTTTTCAAAGCCGTTATCCCGGATGGCAAGTCCTTTCTAAAGCCTCCAGAAGGACACCTGAAGAAAATAAACGGTTCCTTGAAAACTCATTAAAAATTCCCATTGCTTATTTGCCGTGTCTTTCTACAATAGGGCATGGTTTCAAAAGCACGCTCCAGAAAATATACAAATGCCGATGAGGCCTTCACGGCCCTCAAAGGCATCTATAATACCAACATCAAATATCTGCGCGACCAGTTTGACAGCTTCGCGGAGGGAAACATCCCCAAAGACCTGATCCGGGCCTGCTATCCAGAGTTAACCATTACCACGACGACCGCCTCCCGCCCGGACAACCGCCTGTCTTACGGATATGTCGCCAAACCCGGCACATACGCCACCACCCTGACCCGCCCGGACATTTTCGACCATTATTATCGCGAGCAAATCCGCCTGCTGATCGAGAACCACAATGCAAAAGTAGAAGTCGGCCTGAGCGAGACTCCCATTCCCATCCACTTTGCTCTGGGTGAAAATTTCCATCTGGAGCAGGATTTAAATCAGGAGCAAATGGCCGCCCTGCCCTACCTGTTCGACCAGCCAGACCTGAGCGCCATGGATGACAGCATTGCCAATGCCTACCACGTCCCGAAAGAAGGCGCAGCGTTCCCTCTTGCCTTGTTCACCGCGCCACGCGTCGATATCTCCGTGATGCGCCTGAAACACTATACAGGCACCAACGCCATCCACTTCCAGAACTACGTGATCTTTACAAACTACCAGTTTTACATTGACGAGTTTATCCGCATCGGCCACGCCATCATGAGCCCGACTGACGACCCCGTCCTGCGCAAGGAACGGGCGGCCTACACCGCTTTCGTGGAGCCGGGAAACAAGGTCATTGCCAATAAAAATCTGGATAATAACAAGGAAAAATCCGGGGGCGCTTCCCCGCACCGCATGCCGCAAATGCCGGCCTATCATCTGAAACGTCCTGATGGTACGGGCATTACGATGATCAATATCGGCGTTGGCCCTTCCAACGCAAAAACCATCACCGACCATATCGCGGTTTTACGCCCGCATGCCTGGCTGATGCTAGGGCATTGTGCGGGCTTGCGAAATTCGCAGGCATTGGGCGATTATGTTCTGGCGCATGCCTATTCCAGAAATGATCAGGTGCTGGATGACGACCTGCACCCCTCCATTCCCATTCCTGCGCTGGCCGAAATTCAACTGGCACTGGAAGCCGCCGTGGCACAGGTGACCGGCTATGAAGGATACGATCTGAAAAAGATTATGCGCACCGGCACGGTTGCCACGATTGATGACCGTAACTGGGAACTGCGCACCTCCGTCCGGCAGAACCGACGCCTCAGCCAGAGCCGCGCCATCGCGCTTGATATGGAATCTGCGACGATCGCCGCTAATGGCTTCCGCTTCCGCGTTCCTTACGGCACGCTCCTCTGCGTGTCTGACAAGCCCCTGCACGGACAACTCAAACTGCCCGGCATGGCGGACAGCTTTTACCGCACCCGTGTCGAGCAGCACTTGCAAATCGGCCTGCTGGCCATGGCTCTGCTACGTGATATCGGCCCCGAACGCCTTCACTCCCGCAAACTCCGGTCTTTCAACGAGGTCGCATTTCAATAGTTAATTTTCAGGAGAAGGAGAAGGAGGTAGAGAATCATGCATAAAATTCTCACTCCTTATCGCAGCCAGGAGTTGCCCTGCACGTCTTGCTGCGGCAGGATTCGTTCCATCCTGCATAATCTGTTGCTGAGCTGCTATGCCACTGGCTTCATCCTGAAATTGCTGGCGCCACTCTGCCCGTCTTCGGGGATCAATATCATCATAATTTGCTGTCATGTTTCGCCTCCTCAATCATAAAATTGTTTACTGTAGAGACTAATTTTTAACATATTTCAGCCTCTCATATCAACTCTATATAGAAGGCTCCGGAAAAGCCAGAAAATAAAATTCCTGTCTTTATGAGCCGCAAAAAGCGGCGCGGCAATCCACAAACAGCTCCCTCGCAATGACGAAAAGCGGATCAATTTATGTGATGTAAGCTATATTATCCGTGTTGATGAGATGAGAAGAAAGAGTTTTTAATGGCTTTCACGCCAAGGTAACTCGTCGGGATTGCACAGAGGGCGCCAGCAATGACAAAATCAGAGACAGACAGTTCCCCACTATGAGCCAGAAAAAAGTTCTGTCCCTCCCCAATATAAGACATCCCCATCACCAGAAGGATCATGGTCACAATCAGCGTAGGAGCTTCAATAAGCCATATTAACAAAAAGAATGCCAGTTTTCTCATAATTGTAAGACCTCAGAATAGAGTATTGACGAACAGTACTCTACCAAAATCAAATATGAGAAACATTGACAAAAGTCAATTTCTCTAAATAAACTATAGATTGAATGAATTGGCCGTCAATTCAATCGATACAATATTTCCCGCTTCCCCGCCAATATTTTTCACCCGGATAAAATGCTCGGTATGTCCGGTGCCATCTTTTTCGATCAAGACCTGACGTGTTTTACCGATCTCCGATTTCAGGAATTTTTGCAGTTCCTTCTCGCCTTCCTCCCGCAGGATCGCCGCACGTTCCTTGACCACGTTCCCATTGACCTGAGGCATCTTGGCGGCGGGCGTACCGGGACGAGACGAATACGGAAAGATGTGGTTATGAATGATCCCGCACTCGCTAATAATCGTCCGCGTATTTTCAAACATCTCGTCCGTCTCTGTTGGAAATCCGGCAATGATATCGGCCCCAAATACGACATCCGGGCGCAGTCGCCGTGCCTTTTCCACCATATGCACAATATCTTTTCGCAGATGGCGGCGCTTCATACGCTTGAGCACCATGTCATCTCCGGCCTGTAAGGAGATATGCAAATGCGGCATCAAACGCGGCTCGTTTGCAATCAAATCCCAGAGATCATCATCAATTTCAACAGGGTCAAGAGACGATAGCCGTACGCGTGGCAATTCCGGCACTAACGCCAGAACCCGCCGGATCATCTGTCCGAATGTCGGTTTTCCGGGAAGGTCCAGACCATAACCCGTCACATCCACGCCAGTCAACACCACTTCCTTGTACCCCTGCTCCACCACGTTTTTGACCTGCTTATAAATCTCGCCAACAGGCACGGAGCGTGAATTTCCGCGGCCATAGGGAATAATACAAAATGTGCAGCGGTGATTGCATCCGTTTTGCACCTGTAAAAACGCCCGCGCCCGGCCTTCAAATCCATCCACCAGGTGATACGCCGTTTCCTGAACCTCCATAATGTCATTGACCAGTATTTTATCCCGCTGCAAACCATGCCATGTTGCCGCCTCCAGCTTCAGGTCGTTACCAATTACCTGATCGACTTCGCTCATACCCCCATAGCCTTGCGGATCAATTTGTGCGGCACAGCCTGTCACAATAATTTTCTTGTTCGGGTGATCGCGTCTGGCACGGCGAATGGCCTGTTTAGCTTGCCGCTCCGCTTCTTTGGTGACAGCGCATGTATTAAAAATGATGGCGTCGGAAAGCCCCGCACTTTCGGCATGGCTTTTCATGACGGCACTTTCATAAGTATTCAGACGGCAACCGAACGTGACCAGTTCAGGACCTTTCGAGCTGTTGTGGATAACATTAGTTTTACTCTCCCGAACAGTCACTTAATATACCTTCCTAAAATTTTAAGAAAACTACACGCCTTATATTAGACAAATTATTTAAGGAAAATAGATATAGCACAAATTATATAAGAACAGGTAGGAAAAATGCTGGAAAACAACCCATATGTAAAATACATCCGGATCTGTGAAAAAACAGATTCTTTAGGAAGAAAAATCGATGCCCTGATTATTGATACCAACATAAAAATTGAAATGTGGAAAAACATCAAAGACGATTTTCGTGTTATAGAACTTGCCGCCCACATTAAGGAATTTCAAAGTTCCGTTCGAAATATTCTGGGGTCCTTTAAATGCGTGGAGGTAATGGGACAAAAAAGCCTACTGCTTGACGGAGCCACGTGATCCTTCAATGATCCATCCGCCATCTTTATAGGTAATGGCCTTGACTGTTCCCAATCCCGGGACCTCGTCTCCAACGACGATACTCCGGGTTCCACCTTCACCGTGACGGGCAATCACGGCCTTACCAACCTGAATAGCGCGGATTTCCCATTTATTTGAAACCTTAGGCGCCGTTCGCTGAACTGGTTTGGCAGAAGACGTGGCGGCTTTGGTTTCCGTTGCCTTGGCAGAAGACGATTGCTTGGAAGATGAAGCAGACGCTAATTTCTTCACAGATTTAATGTCTTTTTCCATCATATCAAGACGGGAACTCATCTGGTCAAGGCGTTCTTCAATAGAAGACAAGTCAGAGGAAGGATCGCCAGAAGATTTCGGCATGGCGCTCAGCTTGTTTTCTATATCTGATAAACGGCTGTTCAAATTCCCCTGCAGTTCATTTAACTGTACTTCCAGATTTTCAATATCTCCAAGAATATCCGTGTTGGGTTCTCCTTTGGACTCTGGAGAGTTGTCCATCGTAGCAAAATTATTTTCTGCCATAACGTCATCCAACTCTTCTGATGTATCAGAACCAGAAAATGAATTGAATTCATCAGAATTTTTGTCCACTTCCTCAAATAAACCTTCCTCAGAAGACATATCCATTTCATTAGCATCATTATCTGCAAAACCAATGTTCATGTCTGAAGAAGGCTCTGTTTTAACAGGCTGCGTAATATCGGAATCACTTGTGGAATTTTCAGCAAACAAATCTTCCATTTCTGATTGATCCGCGGTTTTGGCAGGCACTTCTTCCTGCTGGGATGCCAGAACATTGCTCATACCGTTATCAACGGGCGGCTCTTCCTGATATGTTTGCGGAGATGTTTGCCCCGGTCCAAATCCTGGAATCATGCCGGAAAAATAGGCGCCAGCTCCATCAGCACCTAGAACAGCGAGAACTGCCAGAACTGTCCCGAATGAAGATTTGTTTTTAGGAGCTGATCCACTCGCGTTTTGAGAGTCATCATAGTACGCATCGTCACCATCTAAATGGTTTTCAGACTCTTCATAAGAATTGTCTTCATCGGAGAAACCTTCTTCAATATCCTCATCTATAAAGTCTAGATCGGACGCGTCTTCAGAGGTTTCCGTATCTGATATATCAATGTCATCAACATCTACAAACTCAGTCGCATCATCATAGATTTCATCAAACTCGCTTGTTGAGAAATCATCATCCTGAATATTTTCGTCTTCTCTATCTTTTATCATGATTTTCTTTTTATCTATCGGTTACGACAAGAGTATCTAGTGTCAACACACCCTAGTTTCTCTTGCTCTGTTGGTTCAATGACTGGCGCTGTAAAGAGAACCCCAATAGGCGTTCCGGCAGCAACTTTCACAAGAATTTTTGTACGATCAGCTTCATCTGAAACAAATTCTCCAACAATTTCTCCGGCGTCTTCAATTGCCTGCGCAACTTCTTCGCTAGTATCCAGATCTGTATTTGACGTAACAACAACATCACCAGTTACAAATGTTTGCTCTTGCGTTTCTGCGATTGCACCAGCCAGCCCCTCAAGGAAAGTTGCCGCTACTGGCAATATAAGCCGCTTAAAGTATCTATTATCAACTTCCGTTGCAACACCGGTCAAATTTGTATCCGGATCAACTGCAACGGCACTAATCCCAATGCTAAAGCCATCAACAACAACGGTCGAGAACTCAATAACAAGATATTTGTCTTCCACACTAAATGATCCAATCAAACGTGCCCCGGCCAAAGGTCCAGTCACAATTTGCGCGAGGACAGGACCAGGAATATCAGAATTGGCCTGTATCAGCATCTGAGCGTATTCAATGGAACCTTCAGGAATCAAGAGCTTGCCATACTCCTGCGTAGGTTGCATGGAGGGATCAACCTCTGCCAGCTCCTGCTGCTTCTCAATCATTTCCATTCTTCGATCTATAGCGTCCATTTCTTTTTCATGTCTTTCCTGCTCCAGATCCTCATAATATTCTCTATCGTCCATGATAGTTTCGACATTCATACCGAAAGGTTGACCAAGTGCCGCCAACTCCTGCATGGACGTTACCATAGATTCTGCCAGCATCTGAACAGCTTCCTGTCGTCTTTGCTCTTCAATACTTAACTCTCCGGGATCTTTCTGCTCTTGAGCCAAGGCTAACTGTTCCCGTTGTTGCTGTGCACGCTCTTCTTGTAAAAGACGCCACCGCTCCAGAGGATCCTCTTCGATTTCTTCATCGGGAGGCACAATAATACCTGTATTGGTCGCAGGACCAACAGGAACGGGAATGAAACTTTCCCCCGTACTTTCTGCTGTTTCTTCACCTTCCTCATTAAAATCCTGTATAGCTTCCCTCATCGTCTCAGTCACTTCTTCAGTCGTAGGGGCTTCTTTCATAGAACTTCCTGCAGCAATAGTTGATGGAGTATCTTCCTCCTTTCCACCGCCGCCAAACAGAATAAAGCCACCAATAATAAAGACAATGGCCCCGGCAATAATCCCAATCTTCAGGGCAATATTATTTTGAATAGCGGAACCAAAGGATTGGTCAGTGTTAAAATCACCAAAATCATCGCCACCACTACCAGCGCCGTCATCATCGCCGAATGTGAAATCAGTTTCTTGGTTTTCTTTATCTAGATCATCTGCCATTTATATATCCTGATTACTTATTACTTTTGGTTTCTTATAAATCATTCTCTTTATCATTAATAAACGTCCGTATAATCTTCCCTTTTTCAGAGAGCAGAACAACGGGAGTTTTTTTAAGGACGTACACATTCATACCATCACCAGACGTTGCCGATTGGCTCCACGCCGGAGATATCAGTGTGTGTGGCGTTCTTAAATAAACGCTGCCTTCAAGATCATAAGCTTTCGTCCGGCTATCAGCCCCGGTCACATCCATTAATTTTGCAGATTCTGGTGGCGTCCCATCTAGGACAGAGACCACCTGATAAGACCCTGCTGTCGTTTTCGGACCATTGCCTGCAATCAATCCAGGCTTGGCAAACGGCCCCAGTTCAGGAATAATCGCTTCATAACGAGCATGTGCAATTTCTCTTTGTGCCTGCAACGTAAAGATAATGGGGGTTTTAAATTTACTCAGCTGAACGACGATGTTTCCGTATGCAAAATCTGACATCGGAATGATTCGAATACTTGACCCGCCTTCATCAGGGGGGTTCAACTCAAAATCCCCGGCAAACGTATAGGCGTTAATGGGCCATCTCTCTCCTGTAATATCATAAAAAGCAAGGTGCGTTACATGTCCGGTTGCCAGCTTGATGACTTCGGGCGGATCAGCAGGATCAAGAGAAATTTCCTGAACTTTGTTTTCCGGACGAGGATACGGATAGACAGGTGTATTAGAAGCCTGTTTGACCTCATCATAAATCTCCAGAAACCGTCGGATTTCATCAGGACGAATAGGCAAAAATCCATTTACAGCTGCATTAAAGGCTTCTTCACGAATCTCTGCCTCCAAATCTTCAGGCGTAGACTCCTGTCCAAAAATTTCATTATCCGCCTGACCAAAAATATCCTCTTCTTGCTGCTCTTCAACTGAATTACGGTATGCATCAAGCGGATTAAGACTTTCATTCTTGGGCGCGTCCGGCACAACCTCCGCTTTTTGAGGCGCTTCTTCCCTGAACTGGCTAAAAATATCTTCAGAATCCTGCGCCAAAGGAGAACCGAACGGCACGCAAACCGAGAGAAGGGCTATTGCTGTAAGGGAACATAAAGTCTTTTTGATCATCATTTTATGTGCTTCTAATCATTAAATTAATTTTTATTTTTCCGTATATCTTATTTTAACGCTCAAATCCAATTTTATTATTATGCATCACTTGCCAGCCATTGCTCAATACCTATCCCGTAAGGACTTTCGAGTCGCGGAACACGAACAATCACCAACCTCACAACAAGGTTGTCAGAACGCCGTTTGGAACCAGCTTCATAAGTAATCGCAATCGGAATTTCCACTTGCCAGAAATAACGTCCTGTTTGATCAAGCCCTTCTTCCAGCAACACAGGAGCCCCACTCGGAATCGTTGTCAAAACCTGGCGATTTTCCTTCACAGAATCAAGAATACCGGATTGATCAAGCGCCTTCGTAAAACTTTCCCATCCCTTTTTCGTGAAGTTCCGGGACGCTTCCTGCAAGCGACGGCGGTAATCACTAAATCCAAACGTCATCACCTCAGAGACGGATTGAGCCACCCAAGACATAAGAGCCGGTTTACTTAAGTTTGCCTGATTCATAGCAATCATGGGAACCAGACGCCCATCTTCGGTTGTGGCAAAATATCTGTTTTCAGGCTGGTGAATATGAATCACATAGAATAAAGAACATACCAAAAGAATAATGATCACTGCATGCGCAACAACAACACGCAGCATATTACGATAACCATCCCGATAAAATTCATTACGAACAACGACGGCACCCAAACCTCTGATTGCTTCACTATTCGCGGTATTAGCAGCCGGCTGCACTTTATTAGGCCTGCCATCCCTTTTAGGGGGCGGTTTAGGAGCAGTTTGTGCAGGTCTGAAGCTTCTCGGATTGGCTTTTCCGTCTTTCATTGGCGCCTTCGTTTATTATTTTTTGCATTAATTATGATATGACTTTCTTAAATAATAATTTATATCAAAATATAGAGTTAAGAAAGAAAAGAATTTGAAAGAGAATCTCTTATCCCTAGGCAAAACTGGTTTTAATTTCTTTTTCTGAAAACAAGGACTGTAATTCTCCGCTCATATACATTTCACGAACGATATCACACCCCCCGATAAATTCCTGTTTAATATATAATTGAGGAAGTGTCGGCCAGTCACTATATTCCTTAACTCCTTCACGGATTTCGTGATCTTCAAGAACATTGACGTCTTTGTACTCAATTCCCATATGGGCCAGAATCTCCGCAACAGCAGCTGAAAACCCGCAGACCGGCATGTCTGCCGTCCCCTTCATAAACAAAACCACATCATTATTTTCAATAAGGTCTTTTAGTCTTTGCTGAACATCTTGCGTCATAGTCTCTCCCGTGCTGATTGTGATGAATAAAATATAGAAAAAAGAAGGCTTAAGGGCAACCGGCATCTTGATGGAGCGCCGTCCCCTCCAGAATAATCCAGACCCGGAAACAGAGATTATTGGCAGGGCAATTGAAACTGTTTGCCCCCGTATCACTCACCATATCCACGGAGCCTGACGTTGCATCAATCACATCGGCCTCGCATTTCCCGTACTGATCGTCCAGTTTTTCAAGCGCACTGGATATAAAAGAATCAGTTTTTGACGTTTTCGTCCAGAAAAAAACGCCGTCCAAACCATTATACCACTGCCAATCGTCAAACAAGACCGGCGCAGGTGGCAAAAATTTTGAAGAAGTCCCTGAAAAAATCATGGCATGATTTTGGTCATCTCCGGGATTACCGGGGCAACGAATATTTCGGACTAGCCTGTCAGATGCCGCCCCTATTGTGGCTCCTGTGAAATGATCAGAATCAGGGCGAATGGGATAGCGCGTTTTAGCCCCCTCATCCATACTCCCCGCAGTTGTATCAATTGTAACATCCCCTCCGGAATTCAAAAGCACGCATTCCTCCACCACAGCCCGAATCAAATCAATCTGCGATTTGACTTCAGCCAGTGTTTTCATCCGGTTCTGACTTTGCGTCTGCTGTGACGGCGCATCCAGAAGACTTGCCGTCAAAGCAGCTAAAAGCGCGATGGCGATCAAAATATAGATGATCGCACTACCCCGCTCCTGCCCGGATGTGTTCTTGGAAAATGTTATAGCAGACCTCCTACTGTGCCAGCAGGACATGATAATAAACGTAAGGCCCCGCCGCTCCGTTTCTGAAACAGCCATTATATTTGCCGGCGATATCAGGTGCGGTTGTCGCCGTGCCGCCGATAATACCGGCATCTGCTTCTGTTGCTCCTTCAACCAGAAGATTATCTGTAATCGTGACGCCCGCATCATGCACAATATCCGTCCCTGCAATGGAGGACTGCTCATTAATCTTGTCACAAATTCCCTTCGTGACATTGGGAAGGAATGCAATAA
>CAKZKV010000048.1 GCA_937124505.1 uncultured Alphaproteobacteria bacterium | reverse complement strand
TGATTAATAATGTCGCCGGGAAAGTGATTGCCAATTTCTGGCTGGACGAGGTTTACAGCCCGGAAGAAGGATTCGCGCACCGCAACGGCGACGTTCACATTCATGATCTGGACTGTCTGACGGGCTATTGTGCGGGATGGTCATTGCGCGCACTGTTGAATGAAGGCTTTAACGGGGTTGGAGGTCGTGTTTCCTCGCGTCCGCCGCGCCACTTCCGGGAAGCGCTGGGCCAGATGAGCAATTTTCTGGGTATTTTGCAATCAGAATGGGCGGGGGCGCAGGCTTTTAGCTCATTTGATACCTATCTGGCGCCGTACGTGTTTTATGACCAGCTTTCTTTTAAAGAAGTCAAGAAGGCCATCCGCCAGTTTGTCTATAACCTGAACGTTCCTGCGCGCTGGGGCCAGTCTCCGTTCACTAATATCACGCTGGACATTACGGTTCCGGAAGATTTGCAGGAACAATACCCGACATACAAAGACGTACACTTCTTTGACGGGATTGAAAATGACGAGATTCTAAGGCTTGCACAGCAACGGGACATGGGGATACGTACACTGAAAGACCTGACGTTCAAGCACTTCATTCCGGAAATGGAAATGATTGATATTGCCTATTATGAAGTCATGACAGAAGGTGATTCTTCGGGCCAGCCGTTTACATTCCCGATCCCGACCGTAAACCTGACCGAAGATTTCAAATGGGACAGCAAAGTTGCCAATGCAATTTTTGAAAATACGGCGCGAATCGGTTCGTCCTACTTCCAGAACTTTATCGGCTCGCAATATACGGTCGATCCGCAAACGGGAGAGCGTAAACCAAACCCGGAAGCGTATTCCCCGGGGGCCGTACGTTCCATGTGCTGCCGTTTGCAACTGGACTTGCGGGAACTTCTCAAGCGCGGAAACGGCCTGTTCGGTTCTGCAGAAATGACGGGCTCCATCGGGGTCGTCACGCTGAATATGGCGCGTCTGGGTTACCGCTTTAAAGGCGATTATGAGGCCCTGATTGAAGAACTGGACCGCCTGATGGCCATTTCCAAATCAACCCTGGAAAAGAAACGGACATTTACCCAAAAAATGTATGATCGGGGATTGTATCCCTATACCTCCCGCTATCTGCCGTTTTTCAGAAACCACTTCTCAACCATTGGCATCAACGGTATGAACGAGATGGTGCGGAACTTTACGAATGATGCGCATGACCTGACAGATCAGTATGGCATTGAACTGAGCCTTAAAATTCTGGATCACATGCGGGAGCGTCTGGTCGGGTATCAGGAAGAAACCGGAAACCTCTATAACCTTGAGGCGACTCCGGCGGAAGGAACGACCTACCGATTCGCGAAAGAGGACAAAAAGCACTTCCCGGACATTTTGCAGGCCGGGAGCGATGACAATATTTATTACACCAATTCCTCACAGATTCCGGCGGATTATACGGACGACCCGTTTGAAGCACTGGAACTGCAAAACCAGTTGCAATGTAAATATACGGGCGGAACAGTTTTGCACCTGTATATGAATGAAAAACTCTCCAGCGCGGAAGCCTGTAAAAACTTTGTCAAAACGGTGATCAGCAACTACCAGATGCCATATATCACCATCACGCCGGTTTTTTCCGTTTGTGATACGCATGGTTACCTGAACGGGGAGCAGCCGGAATGCCCGCATTGCGGCGCAAAAACCAAGATCTGGACACGGGTGATGGGATATCACCGTCCGATAGACAGCTTCAATAAGGGGAAACAGGGAGAACATCAGGAAAGAAAATACTTCAAGGAAGAATGGGTTGAGACCGGTAACCTGTTCTCTGGAGTGTAGATAATGGCTTTGGCCTCTCCTGTTGTGACAAAAGAGCCGACATCTCCTGCCGCACGGCAGGAGATGTTGCCGATTTATTCCGTCACCCCCTTTACCATGCTGGATTTTCCGGGAAAGACATCCTGCATCATATGGATTTCCGGCTGTAACATGCGCTGTGCGTACTGTCACAATCCGCAAATTATCAAGAGCATTGGCCGGAAGGATCAGGAAGATGTTCTGGCGTTCCTGAAAAAGCGGCAGGGACTTCTGGAAGGGGTTGTGGTCTCCGGGGGGGAAGCGACGCTCTATCCCGGTCTGGCGTCTTTTATACAAAAGATCAAGAATATGGGATATGCTGTCAAGCTGGACACGAACGGCCTGCGCCCGGAAACCGTCAGGACGTTTATCGAAAACCGGACGCTGGATTATCTGGCGCTTGATTACAAGGCCCCGCCGGAAAAGTTCAAACTTGTGACCGGGGTTGAGAAATACGCCCTGTTCAGCCGGACGCTTGATCTGTTATGCGGGCAGGACGTAATCCCCTTTGAAGTGCGGACAACCGTACATACACAGCTTTTGCAAGAGGAGGACGTCTCGGCCATCATCCGCGATCTGGATGACAGGGGGTATCAGGGAACCTATTACGTGCAGAATTATCAGGCCGAGGGCGGATGCGGGATTCTCAAAAATCTGGGTGCTCAGAAGCGCCTCTTGCAATGTGACCAACTGGCAGAGCCGACGGGGTTTGATGTGGCCTTTCGCAATTTCTGAACGCCTCTCAACCTCTCACAGGATTTGACTTTTACGCGTGCGGCTGCTAGAGCTGCGAGACGCAATTTGATGAGTAACGCCTAGCATGAGTATATTGACACCTGTTCCTGAGATTCTCGACGACCTGCAAAACGGGAAGATGATCATCCTGATGGATGACGAAAAGCGTGAAAACGAAGGGGATCTGATTGTTTCTGCCTCAAAGGTCACGCCCGAACACATCAATTTCATGGCGACCTATGGACGCGGGTTGATCTGTCTGGCGATGAGTGGCCGGGAAATTGACCGTTTGCAGTTGCCGCAGATGACAGATGAGAACGGCTGCAAGCATGGCACGGCCTTTACGGTTTCCATTGATGCCATAGAAAACGTGGGAACGGGAATCTCGGCCTTTGACCGGGCCGAAACGATTCGGCGGGCGTCAGACCCGGCCAGTACACGGCAGGATTTTCGCGTCCCCGGACATATTTTTCCCTTGCGTGCCAGAGATGGCGGCCTGCTGGAACGCGCCGGGCATACAGAAGCGGGGGTCGAGCTGTCCGTTCTGGCGGGATGCGGAGAGGCCGCCGTTTTATGCGAGATTATGAATGATGACGGGACGATGGCGCGGCTGCCCGACCTTGTCGCCTTCGCGCAGGTTTTCGACCGGCACCTTGCAATCGTTAAAGAAAATCTGCACTGTGGACG
>CAKZKV010000047.1 GCA_937124505.1 uncultured Alphaproteobacteria bacterium | reverse complement strand
AAAGCGTTTAAGTGATACCCCTGCGCAATGACATCTTTTCCATACCTATGGATAAGAGGAGTTTTATCCCCCGTATTCAACCCGCCGAATATGTGGATATAATCTGGTTGAACACGCATTGCAGCCGCTTGCCATTGCTCTATAAGATGTGGATGTATAAGCAAGCCCGTTGGTAAAGTGCCTTGCGAAAACTGTTTGACAGCAAGAAGAGCTTCTTGAGAGAAACTTGTAATTAGAGGCTCTTTACCTTCAGGAAAAGAGAATCGATCCTGACCGAGAGTATCAACGACAGCCATTGCAAGGGCTGCTTCTTGAGACGGTTTAACTTTTAATTCTATTTGAGTACGAATGCCGTGATTTATGCAGAATTGCATAACATCTTCAAACATAGGAATTGTATGGACTTTTTGGGCTCCGGGAAAATTTTAGGCTACATTAATGCCTTGAAGATCCCGAAGAGTAGATTGAGAAACTTCTACATTCTCACCTGAAACATCAAACAGATCATCTTTATTGGCGATAACAAGATGTCCGTCGGCTGTGAGACGGACGTCAAACTCAACCCACATTAAGCCTATCTCTGCTGCTTTCTCAAAAGCAGCCATTGTACTGCCCGGAGCAAGATTACCACACCCTCTGTGGCCTACTATACGGCTTTTATCAACACCCGTCATATGCATATTCGTTGTTGTGTTAAGTCGTTCTTACCACTGTATCTACTTTGGATACGGACTATTACCTACATAATTTAATATCTTCTTGTCAAGAAAAACCCCCTGTTTTTTTCATAAAATATCAGGAATGTCGCATGTGAATTTCTGACAACCGCGTTCAATTGCTTTTTTTGCAATATCTGGGTGATTGAGATGGAACGCATTTATCTGGTATCCAGAATTAAGAACATTCCAAGCAATATCTTCTTTAAGATAAAGTGCGTGCAAATGAACATAATCGCATTCAGAGCGTTGCGCTAAATCGCCCCAATTTGTTGTTTCTTCTATCTTGACCAAGATCCCCGTATTATACGACTGTTTTGCAAGAATTTTCAGTTTTTGAAGGCATTCAGGAACAAAACTGGTGATTAAAGGCAGGTCTTTATCTTGCTGTTTTGAGTAGAACTCATCAAGAATGGGGCATACTTTTTCAACCAAGAGATTATGCTCTCCCAAATTTGGCTTTAGCTCAATTTGGCAATGCAAGCCAAGAACTTGTGCTTCACTTATGTAGGATGCCAGCGTTGGGATCGAAGCATAAAAGTCTTCAATAGCATAATATTGAGCTATATTAATATTCTTTATATCCTCATAGTCTGAAGCTGAGATAAGCTGGTTAATGTGTGCGCAACGCTGCAAATTATCATCATGCGAAATAACAGGTACATGATCTTTCGTCAGACGAACATCAAACTCCACATGCTTAAGTCCCAAGGATTTTGCAACTTTAAGGGCAAAAAGAGTATTTTCCGGTGCGAGAATACCTGCCCCTCTGTGTCCTATAATATGATTTTTCATCCTTTGATCTTTAATTTAAAAAGCATACAAATACAAAGATTAAAAAGAACAAATGTTCAACCTTGCCCTCTTATTGCCCAGAATACCCGTTTTACAATTTGATCTGGCATAATTAAAATAGTTCGATATTGCTCCACAAAGGGGAGCCACCCCTTTTATCGCATTGAGATATATACGTTTATATCTATTATCTCCATTGATGAAAATTATTTTTAGTCTTTTACACCAAAGTAATAGGCGCCTGCTTGTTTAAGAGCTAAGTAGCGGCAAAAATAAATTATTGCACTATGAAAACAAATATGTCATTTGTCATATATGAAGATATCATTCTGTACAACATGCATGGGGCGCGCTCATCATTTAAAGCAAACGCTTCCTAAAAATATTGCCGATAATCCAAGTGCAGAGGGACTGGATGTTGAGTTTGTTGTACTCAATTATAACAGTCAGGATGATCTGCATGAATGGATGAATCAGGATCCTCAAATACTTAAATGGATTGACCAAGGTGTCATTCGTTACGGAAGAACATTAGATCCAGGATTTTTTCATATGGCTCATGCTAAAAACATGGCTCATCGTCTAGCAACCGGCGATGTTTTATGCAATCTTGATGCTGATAATTACACAGGCCATGGTTTTGCCTCTTTCTTAAAAACTCAATATTCAGATAATATGAATATTATCATAAGTCCATCTCACAGGGTTAGTCGTCTTTATCCTCCGCAAGAAAGAGGTTTTGGAGGGAAAATTTCAATTTCTGCACGGAATTTTTACAGACTTGGCGGATATGATGAGACCTATCAAGGTTGGGGCGGTGAAGATAATGATTTTACGCAACGTGCAAAGGGATTCGGGCTACCGCATTTTCGTATAGAAGGTTCTGATTTTGTAAAAATAATACCTCATACCAATGAAGAGCGTGCAAGAAATATGAGAGATTCACATAGTGTCTTGCAGAGAATTAATATTTTGAACTGTGAGTCACCATTGATCAAAGCATGGCGGCGCGTTGGTGTTGTATTTAAGCCTGTACAGGCTAATCAAGGAACACATTTTGGTATGGGAAGAGTGAAAATAAACTCGGTTGAAGATTTAGTTTTTGCTCCTATTCAAAGTAATACTATGTCACCATTCAATGTTTGTGCTCGTGGTTTACCGGAATTGGTTAGAGGGCGCATTAATCCCCGAATTGCAACTATCGACGAAACTGATTGCTTAAATGCAGAACCATAAGAGAGGAGCAAGACAAAAAGGTGTGTGATGTCAGTCGGTCACTTAGTCTGAGCCATCTCCTGTATGAAATCCCTCAAAGACTTTCAATATATGTATTTTGCACCTATATTGATTTGCAGGATTTAAGAAAAGAAATCGGCATGCGCTTTTTAAGCGACCCCAATTTTCAGATATTCGTAAATAAAGAAAAAATTGATCTGCTCGATATTCCCGGCATAAACGTCCATAAATTTAATGCCGAGATTGACGGTATAGAGCAGCCTATCGAGATTATTGGCATTGACACTCAACGCCCGGACGGAACGACCAAGCAGCATGGTGTCGCCTGGCATGTAAACGGTCGGTTGGTGGGGCAATGCTCGTGGAAAGGCCCGAACGGTGAGAAGTTTCTGGACGGCCGCAAAAGCATCGCAAAACGCTTTACATTTATTGTCCGCGCCGATTGTCTCTCGGATTTAGTGAAGCCGGATTGGGAGGGTTTTAACAATGACGATGACATTTACCCTCGGGCTTTAGAGGCAGTAAATCAGGCTATTCTCAAATTCATCTCTGATTTTTTCAGTGAGGCCCGCACAGAAACCTTTAACGAGATCAAAGGGCAAAATGAGCCAGTGTTAAAAAAACTCAGCCCGACCGAAATTGAAGAATGGGAGGGGTTTGTAAAAACTACACAGGAGGAGTGCGTTAATTTATCCGATGATGTTTTGAATGATCTTGCAAAAATCCTCGCAAATCTCTTACAGGCAAAATCAAGATATGCCCTTATTCATAAGCTCGGAGAATATAACCCTAACCAGCTGGATGATCTAAACGATATTCTTTCCAAGTGGACAGTCGATATGGCGAAGGAAGTTTTGGACGAGTTAGAAATCCGAATGCTATTGGTGAAGGAATTAGAGGCAAAAGTTAAAAGAACAGATACGGACGAGCTTAAAGATTTACAGCCCCTATTTGAGCGTGGCCTATGGATATTCGGCCCTGAGTATGAATCACTTCACTTCACTTCAAATAAAGGAATGACAAAGGTTTTAAGAGATTTGCTTGGCGTTAATGAAACCGGCAGCAGGAACCGTCCGGATTTTGTGATCTTACCAGATTCAAGCATTGGCACATATAGCGTCCCACGTTTTTCAGACGATGATGGGGGAGAGGTCGGTGTGGATCGACTGGTTATAGTGGAGTTGAAAAAGCCTGGCATACCTTTGGGATCAGAGCAACGCGAGCAGACGCTTAAATATATTCGGGAACTTAAGCAAAAAGGAGCTATAGACAATCACACAAAAGTAACCGGCTTTCCTCTGGGGTCACAAATTGATCCTCTTGAAACAGAAAAGCTCACCCAAGGGAACGTGACTATCCAGCCGATGACTTATAACATGATAATAAAACGGGCAGAAAGCAGGCTTCTAAACCTAAAACAAAAAGTGGAGAGTGCGCCGTTTTTACAGGAAATTATAGAAAGCAACAAAAAGGCCAAAGCCCAAACTGAGTTGGAGGGAGTTTAGAAATGGCAAAAATTGAAAATTTTAAATACAGCGTAGAGGAAGCCTTTTCGAACTGCTTTTTTATTATACCGGATTATCAGCGAGAATACGTATGGCAAGATAAAGAAGTGAATAAGCTCCTCCAAGATGTTTGTGATGAATATGACGCCACCAGAGACGAGGAATATTTCATAGGCACCGTCCTTGTCTCTGAGGGCAAAGATAACGCCCTTGAGGTCATTGATGGACAGCAACGTCTTACTACACTTTTTCTTGTCCTGTGTGCTTTAAAACATCTTTTGGGAGATAATGCAGAAATTGACAATCTCATAGCGACAAAAAAAATCGGCGCGGACGGAAAATCAAAAATGAACTTTCGTCTTAATTTAA
>CAKZKV010000046.1 GCA_937124505.1 uncultured Alphaproteobacteria bacterium | reverse complement strand
TGCGCCAGACTTTTTCGCCTGTACGTGTCCCGGCGTCATTCAGGCCGTTCCATAAGTTGTCGTCATTGGCAAACACGCCGGTATATTCATAAGCCAGCGCCACCATGATCGCGCCGGTCAGGGTCGCCAGATCCACAATCAGGGCGGGATCATATTCTTTTTGAATATGAGTCAGGCAATCGGCGAGGACCAGGCGTCCCTCTGCGTCCGTATTCAGGACTTCAACATGCTTGCCGCTGTAACTTTTGACGATATCTCCCGGCCTGTACGCGTTTGCAGAAGGCATATTTTCAGCCAGTCCGACGATTCCGATGACATCCTTTTTGATGTTTTGCGCTGCCAGCGCTTTCATGAGCCCGACGACCGCCGCAGACCCGCCCATATCCATTTTCATCAAATCCATCCCGTCCGCCGGTTTGATGGAAATACCACCCGTATCAAAGGTCACGCCCTTGCCGACGAACCCAAGGGGCCTGGACATTTTTTTGCCGGAGCCGTTCCATTGCATAATCACCATGCGCGGTTGACGGGAAGAACCTTGACCAACGGCAAGGATCGCGCCCATGCCCATTTTCTCCAGCTTTTTCTCATCGAGAATCTCAACCTTGACGCCAAGCGCCTCCAGTTCCTTTTTGATCAGCTTCGCGTAGCTGTCTGGATACAGGGCATTCGGCGCTTCATTAACCAGATCACGTGCCAGAACAACGCCGCTGTGAACCGCATTTAGGCGATCATAGAGTTTTGTTGCCTGAGATGATTTGTCACCGACCAGCGTAACGGTGATTTTTTTTGGTGCTTTATCTTTGGAAGGTTTGGGACGGTATTTATCAAATTTATAGGCACGCAAGTCCATCCCGTGGGCAAGGCGGGCGGCGAGGATGTCTTCACTTAGAGCGCTTTTGATGTCCGTATAAATCGTGGTTTTGTCGGATTTTGCGGACTCCAGCGCCTTCAAAATGGCCGCGCCGGTTTTTTCGGCCTCCAGTTCATTCAAGTCTTTTTCTTTCCCAATCCCGGCCAGAATGACGGTTTTCACGTCCTTGTTTTTAGGCAGGGTCAGGGTGGCCGTTTCCTGTGCCTTGCCGGAAAAAGAGTTTGTGTCCTTCAGCGCATCGGAGATATAACCCTTCACACTCTTGTCGAGGTCTTTCAGGGAGGCAGGCAGTTTCGCCTTGTCACTGCAGAGCGCGACAACTGTGTCACAGGTTTTGGGAACGGATTTTGAGAATTTGATTGTGATTGTCATATAGAAAGTGTAGCCGGATTTCGGTCTATGGCAAGCATGCGAATCGGAAACGGAGTGATAAATCTATAGATTTTTTTAAATATAGTGATTCCAAATAAGAACAGGACACTTTTTAAATTCGTCATTGCACGGCTTTGTCCGTGCAATCCATGGATCACACGCATAAAGCGTGTGATGACGGAACGGGCATGTGTCTAATTCTTAAGCAGAACAACTATAAATATAAACTACAGAGGCAAACAGAGAACGCAGAGTATTGTGAGGTATCTCCTCTGCTTGCCACCCGTCAATTTCGTCATCGCGAGCGACCAACGGGAGCGTGGCGATCCAAAAAGCTTTGGTCTCTCTAGATTGCTTCGTCGCCTGCGGCTCCTCGCAATGACGGAAAATAAGCGCTTTTCAAAAATTGACCGGTGGCAAGTCTCCTCTGTGATCGCTGTGTACTCTGTAGTAAAAGCTATTTAATATTTACCCCGCCTTGGCGGTGGCAATGCGTGCGGCAAGGGCGATAAAGGCAAGCCCCGTTACCCGGTCAATCCAGATGGAGACTTTGGCCAGCCTTGCACGGATAGGCGCATGGGTCAGGCACAGGGCGACCACGGAAAACCACCCGAACACGGTCACGGAGCAGATTGTTCCATACCAGAATTGTACGGCCAGAGAGGTTTCCGGGGTTATAAATTGTGTAAACAGGGCCAGAAAGAATAGCGTTGCTTTCGGGTTCAGGGCGTTGGTGATAAAGCCCTGATAAAAGCACGCGTAAAACGATTTATCGGGATTTTGCGCTTTTTCACTGTGAATGCTCCAGCCTTTCGAGCGCAGGGCTTTATAAGCCAGATACAGGAGGTAACACGCCCCGGCATATTTCAGGATGTTAAACAGCAAAATGGACTGCGAAATAATAATCGCAATCCCGGCCATGGAATAAGCAACATGAACATAGATACCAAGGGCCACGCCCATGGCGGTGTGAATGCCCGCCTTGCGCCCCGCACCAAGCGAATTACGCAAGACAATCAGCAGATCCGGCCCCGGCGACATTGCCGCAATCAGGAACAGGGAAAAAATCGCAAGGGAGCCAGTGAGAATATCCATTTGCGAAAGACTACCACGAAAGAAATAATATTTCTATTTTAAAAAATAGGAAAATATTCTTATTTTGTTCTTGACACGTTCTCATGTATGTGAGAATAATAAGAACATAAAGGGAACAGTTGCGTCAAGCGTAAGCGTTCTTTTCCCACATACATTTGTCATCAAAAAAGGTTTTTCAGTAATGTCATCCAAAAACACATCTTACGGCATGTCTGCCGTATCTCAAACACTCTGTGAATGTTTTGACAGTGCAGAATCCGCGTGGTTCTGGTTTCTGGCGGCGCAAAAGGCCAAGGCGGAGGGTGCGCGCGTCACGGCGGGACTGGCAACGGTTCCCCGTCCCTGTGAGCCGGTGGACATCCTGAAAGTTGTGGACCGGCTTTACCGCCACCGCCGCCTGCTGATGGATCATATTCAGGTGCTTCGTCATTACGGATTGCGGATGTGTCCGCCGGATCGCCGTCGTCCGAAAGAGGTGCGGGCGTACCGCCTGTGGCATGAGGCGATGGACCGGATGGAGGTTGTGTTGGTGGAAAAGGGAATCGTCGCCGCGCGCCCACCGCGTGATTCGAACTGGATTGACAATATGAGAATATATGAGGCCGCAGAATGAACAGGAACATAACAGATACAAACAAGATTTTGACACAAAATGACCCGCAAAATATGTGGATAGTTTTTAGCGGGGAAAGTGAAATCCGCTGGATTAAATGGTTTTTAAAGAAGGGATTCCGCCATTGCTACGCGATTCTGAATGACGGTTCAAAATGGATCACGTGCGATCCTCTGGCACATAAGACCGAAATCGCCGTTCATCATCAGTTGCCCGCGGATTTTGATCTACCGAAATGGTTGAGCAACCGTGGTTTGAAAGTTGTGCCGATCCCGACAACTGAGTTTAAGCACAAACCGCTGCCACCTGCCTTTTTTACCTGTGTCGAGGCGGTGAAACGTCTGGCCGGGGTGCGTAAGATGCGTATTCTGACGCCGTATCAGTTGTTTAAGTATCTGGAGAAAAAATAAAAGAGAGTTCTACTCATAAATCCGGAATCTCAAATTATTTCTTAACGCTCTGTGACCTCTGTAGTTTGAAATTTATTCATGGGACGAAAAGAACAACGGGGACACAATGATTCATTGTGTCCCCTATGCTTGCTCTCTTCCCTCGAAATGACAGTGAGGCACATATTATCATAAAGGAAAGGATTAAACATGGGCTCTTTAACCTCCCGGCCAAAAGTGCCGGCAACTTTGCAACCCCAGATTATCACTGTGACCCAGCCTGTCCCGGCAACAAATACGAACGTTGCACAAACGGACAATGTAGCAGAAACGGAGATGATTGTTCCGCAAACAAATGTGGAGAGCGGAGCAGACGGCGAAATCGCCACGAACAGCGATACGGAAGTGCGGATCACAAACCTGCTGCGCCGGAACCGTGGTTTGTCCGGCACGATCCAGACCGGATTTCGCGGCCTTTTGAGTGCCAGCGGCATCGTCCCGCAAAGAAAAACACTTCTCGGCGAATAAAGGATTTTTGAACATGACAGATATATTGGACAGCGATCTCTTACTAGAGGAGATCGTCAGACGGCATGCACGTGCCAAAGAACGGCGTGAAAACTGGCTGCCGACCTGGCAGGATTGCTATGACCATGCCTTGCCGCAGCGTGGGAATTTTTTCGGGTCTTATCAAACCGGCGCTGTGCGGACGGAGCAGATTTATGATGCGACGGCGATGGACGCCGCTGACCAACTGGCGGCCAGCATGCTGGGAAATCTCACACCACCATGGACGCAGTGGTTTGGCCTGAAACCCGGTCCGGCCCTGTCCGCAGGGGAAGCCGCAGCCCTCAGTCCTGTTCTGGAAAAGGCAGGGCGGACGTTACAAACGCATTTTGACCGCAGTAACTTTGCGGTGGAGGTACATCAGTGCTTTCTCGACCTGATCGTCGGGGGAACGGCGTCCCTGTTTTTTGAAGAAACCGAGCCGGGGAATTTCTCTGCGTTTCGTTTTACGGCCACGCCTCTTGCGCATATCTCTCTGGAGGAAGGAGAAAGCGGCATTCTGGATGGAACGTTTCGCGAGTTATTCCTGACGCTCTCTCAAATACAGGCGCGTTATCCCTTTGCAGACCTTCCAAACAAGGTTGTAAGTGTTGGGGAAAAAGACCCGCAACAGAAATTTTCCATTCTCGAGTCGATTTTACCGCTGAAAGGGGGAAGTATTCTCTATCATGCCCTGCTGAATGAAGAGGGGGTGGATCAGGAACTCCTGCGGTTAAAATTGCCGATCTCTCCGGTGATCAATTTCCGCTGGCAGAAATCACCGGGGGAAATTTACGGACGATCGCCAGTTATGAAGGCCCTGCCGGACATTAAAACCGCGAACAAGGTCGTGGAGCTGATTTTGAAGAATGCCTCGATTTCCGTCTCCGGCATCTGGCAGGCGGATGATGACGGCGTTTTGAACCCTTCTAATATCGAACTCAAGCCCGGTACGATTATTCCGAAGGCGGTCGGCTCAAAAGGCTTGTCGCCTCTGGAAATGCCGGGACGGTTCGATGTGTCGCAGATCGTTTTAGAGGATTTGCGGACGCGGATTCGTCATGCCCTGCTCGCCGATAAGCTGGCCCCTGTGAACGCCCCGCGCATGACGGCTACGGAAGTGTTGGAACGCGCGGCGGAAATGGCACTGCTTCTGGGCGCGACGTACGGGCGCTTGCAGTCGGAGTTTCTGACTCCGCTGATTCAGCGTGCGTACAGTATTTTGCGTCGTCGCGGAGAAGTGCCGGACGTGATGATTGACGGGCGCAGTGTCACGATTGATTACCGCTCGCCTCTTGCACGCGCACAGTCACAAGGCAATGTGCAGAATACGCTGAGCTGGATTAACAGCGCATTGGCCATGGGCGGGGAGGCGGCACAATCCGTTGATCTGGGGGCCGCCGCCCGTTTTTTGGGCGAAGCCCTTGGCGTTCCCGGTGACCTGATCAAAAATCCGAAGGCGCTGGCAGCTTTGTCAGAATCACAGACACTTTCACCCCCTTTACAAGAACCCTTACCACAGGAGAAAACAAATGAATGATACCCTACTGACCCCTGATCTGACCCAAAATGATCCACAGGAACAAAATCCTGAGTCATCTCTCAAGGTCCCGGAAAAGTTTTTGAATCCGGAAACCGGCGAGATTCGTGTCGAATCGTTGCTCAAGTCATATCTGGCTCTTGAGAAAAAATTGTCGGAGCGCGCCGTGCCGTGTTCTCAAGATCCCTTAAATTACCATATTGAGTGTGCGCATGGTCTGTTTGAGCCGGATGAAGACATTAATCAACGCCTGGCAGAACGCGGTTTTACGCCGGAACAAGCGCAAGAGGTGTATGATCTGGCGGCGGAAAAACTGATTCCTCTGATTATGGACATTGCGGCGGAGTTTCAGGCCGAGCGTGAACTGGATCGCTTGAAAGAGGCATTCGGCGGTGAGGAAAAGTGGCGGGAAATTTCCTCTCAGCTCTTAACGTTCGGGCAAAAGAATCTGCCGGCAGAGGTTTTGAAAGGCCTTGCCAGTTCTTATGAGGGAGTCATGGCGCTGTATCGCATGATGACAGGGGACGCGAAGGAAAAAGCGCCATCACCTCGCACAGAGGTTAAGCCGTCTATGTCCGAAACAGAACTGTATTCCATGATGCGCAGCCCAAAATACTGGCGCGAAAAAGACCCGTCCATGATTGAAAAAGTCACAAAAGGGTTTCAGGGTCTTTACGGAGGGAAATAGACTCAGATCTGACTATCTGCAAATTCCCGCGTCGTAATATCATCAATCACTTTTTGAAATTGCTGACGCGTGGAATTATTAAGGGACTGAAATTCTACAGCCACACGATTGGCCGCCTTGCGCAAAACGCGGGCCATATTTGTGATGGGAATAATCTGGTTTTGCATGTGGAACTTGAGTGTCAGTTCAAGATGATCGGTTTCGGCAAACTGGCGGTCATCAGCAAAAATCAGCGCGCCACCGCGTGACCAGTTCATGACCGGGTAAGTCTTGCCGTTGATTTCAACGACACATTGGTCTGATTCCCGGCGGACATGTTTCCGTTTCTGGATCAGTGATTCGATATCAGGTTCGGTTTGACCAAGTAATCTCATTAGCATTTAGGCCTCGTTTCATGCATTATTTTTTATAATAAGGCCCCTATTACCCCATACTGTTTATTTAAGTATAGCTTAATAAAAGATTAAGACAAAAAAAAGTGGCAATTTTATGTTGACAAATAGGAATATAATCTTATAATAGGGTTCAACATCGCTATAATTGTATCCAGAGAAACGTACACCGTCCGGGATGCTTTGAAGGCCGCAGAAAGTACGGCAACCTTCACCATTTTTATCCATAAATTTCTAACATTTGAAAGAGGTATCAATATGTCTACAACAATTGATCAGGCCTTTATCAAGCATTTCGAGCGCGAAGTGCATGAGGCCTACCAACGTCAGGGTTCAAAACTGCGTAACACAGTCAGAACCATTAACAACATCAATGGCGGAGAAGCAGTTTTCCAGAAGGTTGGAACCGGAACCGCATCGACCAAATCGACTCACGGTATGGTGCCGGTGATGAATCTGGATCACAGTAACGTGTCAGTGACATTGGAAGATTACTATGCCGGGGACTGGGTGGATCGTCTGGACGAACTGAAAACCAATATTGATGAGCGTCAGGTGATTGCCGCTGCCGGAGCGAACGCTCTGGGCCGCAAAACCGATGAGATGATTATCAATGCCCTGAATGCCGCGGATGACCATGTGATTGCAGACGGCAATGTCGGGTTGACGCTGGATAAAGCGCTGGAGGCCTTTGAAATCTTTGGTGGCAATGACGTGCCGGATGATGGTGGACGCTTTGCCGTGGTCGGCTGGAAACAGTGGTCGGAGCTGCTACAGATCGACGAATTCTCCAATGCCGATTATATCGGCGCGGAGCAATTGCCGTTTAGCTCTATCACACAGGCCAAGATGTGGCTGGGAACCGTCTGGATTCCCCATTCTGGTCTGCCGGTGGATGCCAATGACATTCGCTCCTGTTTCTTCTATCACAAGACAGCAGTGGGTCATGCCAGTGGTTCAGACGTACAGACGGACATCACCTGGCACGGCGACCGGGCGTCCTTCTTCGTCAATAATATGATGAGCCAGGGAGCCGGTCTGATTGATGAAGCGGGAATTGTCGTCATTAACTGTGATGAAACACCGGACTAACAGAATTTCAGAGTCTCAAATGATCAGAATCTCAGAACAGTTTTTTTTTTGAGATTCCGAGATTCCGACGTTCTGGGATTCTGGTATCTGAAATTTTTAAATTTAGGAGCTAAATTCATGACATTTTCTACATCGGACCTCAGTGTCCTCGCCTATGCGAATAACTTTACGCTGTGGCATTACAAAACCGTTGACGCGGACATCACAACCGCCGGCTATTTGAACACGGCCAGCGACATGTTGCGCGTCAATGATCTGATTATCGCGAATATCGATACAGACGGAAGCCCGTCCACCATCTTCTATATTGTGACGGGCAATAGTGGCGGAGTCGTCACGATTGCAGCTTACTCGTAACAGATGAGCGGAGAAACGGATCATCCGGTGATCTGTTCATCTCTTCATTCACTGACCTGTTTCTTCGAGAGTTCTCTCGGTCTCCTCATCTCTCTTCTTAAAAGTCTGAAACAGGTTTTTCGTCTGTATGGATCACGGGGCCGTCCTGCATCATTTTGGTGCAGGGCGGTTTCTGTTGCAGATTTTGTCATTCCGAACGTCTCGTAGAGATGGAGGAATCTCCTTATCTCATTGAGATTTCTCGGCTTTGCCTCGAAATGACACTTATTGTGGCCACAAGGCCGCCTTTTTTATGGAGAAAAACATGCTCAACGATATCACCCTATGCAGCCGGGCGCTGGTGCGCATTGGCGCGGCGCCGATCACGTCCTTTTCTGACGGGACGGCGGAATCCGAAATTGCGGCGACGCTGTACGAGTCTGTGCGCGACGGCTTGCTTTCTGCTTATGGCTGGAGTTTTGCCACCACGCAAAACGCGCTCACACAACTGGCGCAAGCCCCGGAAGCGGATTATGCGTACGCCTTTGGATTGCCAAACGATTTCCTGCGGGCGCTGTCTGCCGGGTCGAACAGTAAAAGCCGCGGCGTCAATTTCCGCATTGTCAGCGGCGCGCTGCATACAAATGTCTCGGCGGTCACATTGAATTATATTGCCTTGGTGGATGAAAGCACGTTCCCGCCCTATTTTGCACAGGCTCTGGTGGCGCGGCTGGCGGCGGAGTTCTGTATTCCCGTGACGGAAAACACCTCCAGAGCCGAGACGCTATACAGGCTCGCCGAACGCGAATACGAACAGGCAAGGCAGATCGACGCGCAACAGGACAGCCCGTCGGCGATTGAGAATTTCCCTTTAACCGATATCAGAAAATAAACGAAATTGTCATTTCGAACTTAACAATTCTTCACGAATAACATGAGTGAGTAGAATTGGTTGTGTGAGAAATCTGATCAGATTCATCACATAAGAAAATCATTCCGCTCACTTCATTCGCAGTGATTTCCTAAGTTCAGAATGACAATTTACGAATAACGAAAAAATCGCACATGACCCGAATAAGAGACATTAAAACCACCTTCACGGCGGGGGCGGTGAGCCGCGACCTGCTGGGACGCGGCGACCTGAACGCCTATGCCAATGGCGCGCTGGAGCTGCAAAACCTGTTTATCTTCCCGACCGGCGGCGTGACGCGGCGTGCGGGCCTGCGCTATGTGGACACGGTTCCGACGACGGGCCGCCTGATCGCATTTGAATTTAATACGGAGCAGACGTACCTCCTCGTCCTCTCAGACGCGGAAATCACCGTTTATTTTCAGGGCGGTGAAGAAGCAAGCCTGTCCGCACCCTGGGCGGCGGCGGACATCAATCAGGTGGTGTGGACGCAATCCGCCGATACGCTGCTCCTGACTCATCCGGAGTACCCGCCGCAAAAACTGACGCGGGCGTCCGGTGGCTGGTCTTTGACGGAGTGGACGTATTTTGAGGAAGGCGGCGTGCGCTATCAGCCCTATTTCAAATTTGCAGAGAGCAACGTGACGCTAACCCCGTCCGGGACATCCGGCACGATTACTCTGACGGCCTCCGCGGATGTGTTTGACAAATTGCAGGAAGGAACGCGCCTGCGTGTCGGCGGGAAGGAAGTCGATATCACCGATGTCGCCTCCCCGACCGTGGCCAGTGTCACCACAATTGAAGATTTGCCAAATACCGATACCACCATTGACTGGCAGGAGCAGGCATTTTCCGCTTATCGCGGCTATCCCGTGTCCGTGGCGTTTCATCAGGACAGGCTAGTCATCGGCGGGTCACGTGATCTGCCGAACCGATTGTGGTTTTCCAAAAGCGGGGATCTGTTTAATTTCGATCTGGGGGAGGGGCTGGATGATGAATCCATAGAATTTGCGATTCTTTCCGATCAGGTCAATGCCATTCGCGGCCTGTTTTCCGGGCGGCATTTGCAGGTCTTTACCTCCGGCGCGGAATGGATGGTGACGGGTGATCCACTGACCCCGACGTCGGTGCAATTAAAGCGTCAGACGCGGGTCGGGTCGGTCACATCGCGCTATATTCCGCCGGTCAATGTGGACGGTGCGACGTTATTTGTGGCACGCAATCGGCAGGAAATAAGGGAATTTCTCTATACCGATCTGGAGCAGGCCTATCAGGCCACTGACCTGGCGCTGCTCTCCCGGCAGATCATTGTGAACCCGGTGGATCAGGATTTTGACCAGAGGCGTAGGCTTTTATTCCTTGTGCGGGAGGATGGGAAATTTGCCACGCTCACCGTTTACCGGGCGGAACAGGTTGCGGCGTGGACGCTGCATGAGACGGACGGCGTGGTGTTGTCTGTGTCTGTGGTGGGGGAGACGGTGTATCTGCTGATTGAGCGGGACGGAACGTATATGATTGAGGAATTTAACGATACGCTCTATCTGGATTCCGCGCTTGGCGGTACAACGGGCACGGCAACGGATGTGTGGTCGGGTCTGGACCATTTGGAAGGGGAGACGGTTTCCGTGCTGGCGGATGGCATTGTCCATGATCCGGTGATTGTCAGCTCCGGGTCGGTGACACTCGATTTTGATGCAAATACGGTGCAGATTGGCCTGCCTTTTACGCATAAAATTACGCCCCTGCCGCCCAGCGATGTTGGTGCGGCGGGCGGCGGACGCACGGTGCGGCTGGTGGAGGCGATCTTCCGCGTGGAAAATACGCAGGCCCTCCGTCTGAATGTTGGGCGCGGCTATGATGATGCAATTCTGCGCAAATTCGGCGGGGAGGTGCTGGATGACCCGCCGCCGCTTATCAGCGGCAATGTGAGGGTGCGCGCCTTTGGCTGGCAACCGGACGGGGAACGCCCGCTCTGGACGATTGAGCAAAGTGCGCCCCTGCCATTCACCCTGCTCAGTGTGACAACAGAATTGAAAGTGAACGATTAAAGGATAGAACCCATGGGAGCCATTACCTCTGCCGCCGGCCTTACCTCGACCCTGAATACCATTGATAACTTTGTCGAGACGGTTGAAAATTTCGGTGGACGGGACGAGCGCCGCGCTGCCCGAAATCTGGAAGCGGAGCAGGCGCTTGCCCTGCAGCAGCTTCAGCAGCAGCAAGGCCTTGCGGAAAAGCAGGCGGCACAGGACGCCGCCCTGCAACGTCAAAAGCTGCAAATTCAGGCGCAAAATGCGGAGGAAACCCGCCTGCGCGCCCTGAAACGCGTTGTGGCGAAACAACGTGCCTCTTTCGGCGGCAGCGGGATCAGTTCTATTGGCGGCTCTGCCGAGGCGGTGTTGCTCGGCCTGTTTGATGAAAGCGAGGAGGATCTGGCACAAAGAAACCGTCTGGATCAACTGACCTCCACCGCCCTGTCACAAGGACTGGCACAGCAAAAAAGCCTCAACGTCCTGCAAGCCACCCAATTGCAGGAACGGCAAAATCTGGCCCGTGCGGTAAGTTTTTGAACCCATTGTAGTCGTCATCCCGGAAGTTATGTCGAGCTTAAACTTGTTTTAGGGAGACTTGCTATCCGGGATCTATTTAAGAGATTTCAAGATATTCATTCTTGGATCCCGGCTCATAAGTTCGACCAGACCTCATGTTATTCGGTTGGTCTCACATAATGTCCGGGATGACGGTTTTTGCAGATAACTCAACTAGAGAACTCATCATGACCACACACATCAAAATGCCGGCCACTGTGCCGCTGATCACCTATGTCTGCAACGGAACGCAGACAGACTTTGATTTTCCCTTTCCCATCTTTGCCAGCAGCGATCTGCTGGTGAAATTTGACGGGGCGGAACAGGTGAGCGGCTATACCATTACAGGCGCGGGAGATACCAACGGCGGCAGCGTCACGTTTGACAGCGCTCCTGCGATGGACACGATCCTCACGCTGGAGCGGTTGCTGCCGATTGAACGGATGACGGATTTCCTGGAAGGCGGGGACTTCTCGGCGGACGCGATCAATACGGAGCTGGATTATCTGGTGGCCGCCGTGCAGCAGGTTGCGCGGGAAAATGACACAGCCCTGCGCTTCGATGACACGGAAATAACGGTTCAGAAAGTGCTGCCGTCCCTAATAAACCGCAGGAATAAAGGGCTTGGTTTTGATGGCAATGGCAACCCCGTTGCACTGGATTTGAGCGGCGCGACACCGGGCGCCTATTTTACAGCGGCAGGAACTGGCGCGAGCGAGCGCACCATTCAGGACAAGCTGTCCGATCTGGTCTCTATCAAGGATTTTGGCGCGGTGGGGGACGGCCTCGCAGATGATACGCTGGCGATTCAGCAGGCACTCACCGCCCATGATGCGGTCTTTATTCCTAACGGGGTCTTTTTAACCTCCTCCACGATTGAAATTGCGGCGAACAAGACCCTGATCGGGGCGGGTCAAAAAAGTATCATTCGCGGAAATGGAAGTACTTTCAATATGCTGGAGGTGGTCGGTGACTATGTCACGCTGTCCCTCTTCCGGATTGAGCAGGGAGATGTGGGATTGAAGCTGTCCGGAAAAGACAGGCCATGCGTGCAAAATGCCATCACGGACATCACGATATGGCAGGCACAAACAGGCATAGAGCTGGATGGCTCCGGTTCGACGGCGGCACATAACCCGTGTTACTGGAATAATTTCGACCGCGTGCTAATCGCCCAGCCCTTCGTACACGGCGTGCATCTCTATCGCAGTAATGGCGGCGATACGCCTAATGCCAACAAGTTTCACGCCTGCCGGGTGTATTCTCTCGGCGCGACGACCAGCGGCGTGGGATTTTATGTTGAGGAGGGGAGTTTCAATAACTCTTTTATTGATTGTGAGGCCAATGTTAACGGCGCGACGGCACAGGCCTGTTTTCATATCGGGCCCGGCTCCAACAAAACGCTGCTGATCAATCCCTATTGCGAGTCAAATAATCAGGTGCCGAACGTGCGCCTTGATAGCGGGTCAATTGAAACGGCAATTTATAACCTGCTGTCGGCCTCTGACGGTGCGGCGATTTACGATCTATCCGGCGGGGAATATTCTGCCTATAATGCCGGATATCCGTATAAGAACAGGTTGCAACGATCTCTGGCAACTGACCTGACGGCGACGCTGCAACGCTATGATACGGAATATATTGACGGAAGCGGAACCGTGTCACTTGATACCTCGCATTCGGTGCATCTGGTGTCGTCTTTCGGCGGGGAATTGGAGGTTAAAATTCCTAACGCTGCCGATGCGGTCGGGGTGGAAATGAGTGTCAAGAAAATCGATTCCTCAGCCAATCTGGTGATCTGTAAAAGTCACGATTTAATCTGACGGTTATGAATTATCGGACAGCTTGC
>CAKZKV010000045.1 GCA_937124505.1 uncultured Alphaproteobacteria bacterium | reverse complement strand
CGAATGACATATTGGCGGAGCAGATGAGTTCCTGCATCACCGTATTGACCAGCATCGGCAGCCCCATCCCGCCATACTCAGGATCGGCGGAAACCCCGCACCATCCACCTTCGGCAAACATGTCATAAGCCTCCTTGAACCCTTTGGGTGTATGCACAATCCCGTTTTCGTAAACGCAGCCCTCATGATCCCCGGACATATTGAGCGGGAATAAAACGTCCTGACAAATCTTTGCCCCCTCCTCCAGAATCTGGTCGATCAGTTCTCTTGATGCCGTTTCTTCATAAGCCGGAAGCACAGAGAGATTTTTCTCCGCTTCCAACAGGTCATGCAGAACAAATTTTATATCGTCAATCGGGGCATTATAAATGGGCATTCAAAACTCCTTTTTCTTCTCAATATAGGGCATATTCGTAAACTTTTTATTCATCCCGATACGTGGCGCGGATATTATCCGCAACCCGGTCTTTATCCATCGCTTTGATGCGCCGGAGCGCCTGATGAAATTCACTGTTTTCGTTATTTTCAATGTGCGCACGAATTCTTGCAAGCGTGTCTTCCCCGATTGCCTCACTTGCAGCTTTGGCGTTTTTCTTCGCCTGGGCAATAATTTCCGCACGGGTCGGTTTATTCGCGACTTTTTGCTTTTTCTTCCAGAACATAATGATTTTCCTGCAAATTCTTTGCCATGTGAAACTTCGGAAAATATTGTATCATAGGCATATGGACATTGTCTTGCAGGATCGGCTCGCCGCCGACCTATTTCAAAAAACACAGGACTGGCGGGATTACCTGCAATATGAGAAGCACGTATCAAAACATACGCTGCGCGCCTATACCCATGATCTGAACGTGTTCCTGAATTTCCTGTTTACTCATCACGGGGAAAAAGTCTCCCTGAACAGCCTTTCTACTGCTGCTTTAACGGATTTCCGGGCATGGATGTCGCGGCAGGCAATGGACGGTCTGCAAAATGCGTCCCGCGCCCGCAGCCTGTCCGGCGTAAAAAATTTCCTGAGCTGGCTGGACAAAAACGGTCATATGCATAATGCAGCAATCGGCTTGCTCCGCTCTCCCAAATTGCCGCATAAACTCCCCAAGCCGATTGGTGAAATCAGTATCTTTACCCTGCTGGACGATTTGAAAGCCAAAGGCGATTGGGTCTCCTTACGTGACCATGCCCTGTTTACCTTGTTATATGGATCGGGTTTGAGGATTCAGGAAGCCCTGAACCTGCATATCAGTGACCTTCAAAACGGTGATTATCTGAGAGTGACAGGAAAAGGAAACAAGGAACGCCAAATCCCCCTTATTACGCCTGTTCAAGGGGTTTTCAAAGTTTATCTGGAACATCATCCTTTCGCGCATGATCCCCACGCCCCTCTGTTTCCCGGACAAAGAAGCAAATATCTGAATCAGGGTGTCGCCCAACGTACCATGCGGAAAATCAGAGTGTCTCTGGGGCTGCCGGAAACCGCAACGCCGCATGCCCTGCGTCACAGTTTTGCGACCCATCTTCTTCAAAACGGCGCTAATTTGCGGGAGATTCAGGACTTGCTCGGTCATGCCTCCCTTTCAACCACGCAACGTTACACGGAAGTCAATGCCGCCGAACTGATCGCCATTCATAAGAAAGCCCATCCCCGCCAGAAATCAAAATCATAGAAAAAACATTGCGATAATCTGTTTTTTTCTGTCTAAATAGAGGGCATGAGTAAAAATAAATATCACTTGCAAACACGAGCAATCCGCGCAGGACTTGAAACAGATTCCTGTTACGGAGATGTTGTCCCCCCCCTCCATATCTCAACGAATTATACCTTTGAGAAAATCGGGCAGCGCCGTACCTATGACTACACACGCAGCGGCAACCCGACCCGCGCCTTGCTGGAAAATGCTATTGCAGAGATGGAAGGCGGTGCGGGAGGCGTTGTGACCTGCTCCGGCATGTCGGCTCTGACCACCGTGTTTCACCTGCTGAAAACAGGGGACACGATCATCGCCCCGCATGATTGTTACGGCGGCACATACCGCCTTCTGAACTCATTTCATCAAAACGGCTTTCTGAATGTCCTGTTTCTGGAGCAGACCAATTTAGAGGGGATTAGAAAAGCTTTTCAGGACCATGACGTCAAAATGATCCTGATTGAAACACCCAGCAATCCGCTCCTGCGCATCAGCGATATTCAGGCTCTGGCAGCAATAGCGAAGGAAAACGGCGCGT
>CAKZKV010000044.1 GCA_937124505.1 uncultured Alphaproteobacteria bacterium | reverse complement strand
AAAGACCCGACAATCATACGGCAGCGGTTGTGCATATATCCCGTCTGCCACAATTCGCGCATCGCAGCATCAACAATTGGATAGCCCGTACGCCCATAACGCCATCGATCCAGTTCGTCTTCACTGGCTTGCCTCCATGGAAATTGATCAAATTTCTTTTGCAGATTTTCACGCGGCAACTTGGGGAAATGGTAGAGCAAACTATGGGAGAACTCACGCCAGCCGATTTCAGAGCAAAAACAATCAATATCATTATCGTTCCTCTGATGCGCCGACGCATACAGCTTTGCCGCGTTCCAGACCTGACGTGGAGAGACATGCCCGAAATGGAGATAAGACGACAGGCGTGAAACGTGATTTTGCGCCGGGTTGTTCCGTCCCTCCTTGTAGCCTGATAAGCCATGCTTCAGAAATTCATTCAATCTTTCCTGTGCGCCGGCTTCTGAAATGTCCCACTTCGATATAATCCGCTTGGCCCAGTCCCCTTCTTTGTGAGGTAACAGGTCCAGATCCTCTATACTCAAAGAACAGGAGGGGATTTGCGCATAGATTGGGGAGTCCGGGGCTGGTAAAGGCTCATCAGGCTCCCCGGCAGCCAGACATCCTTTTCGGTAGTACGGCGTAAAGACCTTATACGGCTCTCCACTCTGGTTTTTGATCGTCCATGGCTCCCAGAGCAGAGAGCCGTTAAAACTGTTGGCCTCGATTCCTTTTTGCTCAAGTATTTTCTTGATGTCTTTATCCCGTTCGATCTGCCATGGCTCATAGCAACGGTTCCAGTAAACTGCCTCAGAGCCACTCTCTTCAATCAGTTTTTGAAGTTCTTGCCTTGCATTGCCTTTGCAGATGACAAGATGGCCTTCAAATTCCTCTTGCAGATTTTTTAGCGCATGATAAAGCCAGACGCGGCTTGCACCGCCCATTTTCCACTCACCGGCTGCTTCATCATCCAGAATATAAACAGGTAATACGGGGCGATCTTGTAAGCAGGCTTCATAGAAGGCCGGGTGATCCCTCAGACGTAAGTCCTGACGAAACCAGACGATAACAGGTTTACTCATAATATTCCCTTTAAATAAGAAAAAAATTCAGGCCAACTTATCCAGTAACACAGATAAGTTTTGGCTATATGCTGAAATGCGCTCCTGAAGGCTGCCTTGTCTTGAAAAATATTCAAAAGAGCGGCCACATTCAGCAACAATACCATAGATAAATGTCAGAAAAATAGCCGGATCAAATTCCTGATACATTTCATTTTCATACACGCCGTTCACCAGATTTCTGAGGATCAATAAAAGATTTCCCTCCAGAAGATCTAACCTGTCCTGATAAGGAATATGAGCGATACCTTCAGATAGCATAATCACATGCACATCCGGTCGTTCACATTCCAAAAAAAACAGGCGACAACCGGCTTTCAGGGCTTCCTTCGGATCATCTATCTCTTTTAGTTGTTTTTCGATACGCTTGGCGGTTTCGGCAATAACGGCCTTGTAGACAGCACGGAACATCCCTTCTTTATTACCATAGTGGTAATACAAAGATCCGCGCGCCATACCGGATTTCTTCACAATCCGTTCTGTCGAGGCATTTAAATAACCGTGTTCAATGAATTCCTGCCGGGCAATCGTCAAAAATTTCTCGCCGGTTTTGTTGAAATTTTCTTTATTTGGTCCCGGCTTTTTACTCATTTCAACCCTTTTATTTTTCTTCTTAATATCTGCTTAAGGCACGTTCCTGACAATTGAAATTATACTATAAGTTTCAAACTATTATTGAAAGTAGTATTGGTTATTATTGACAGAGTGTCAAACCTTTTAGTATGTTAAAATCTGACAGTAAGTCAGTAAGTGGAAGGAGAACAAAAATGAGCAGATTGCACCAGTATCCTATAATATGTACGGACTGTTTGGTGGAAACCGTAAATTTTTACGAGGATCACTTCGATTTTGTTCCGGAAGTTGAAATGGAAAATTATTTCCTGCTAAAACATAGCGAGCATGACGACAGACTGCTTGCGTTCATAGATGTGTCTTGTAATGCCTTACCAAAGGAAGCAAAAAAAACAAGTTCAGGTCTTTTGATCCGCTTTCCGGTTCACAATATTGATGCCGCGTACCAGCAAGCGTACTGGGAAGGGCTGGATATTGTTGATGAGCCAAGACCTTTTGAATGTGGCGGACGGCACTTCATGATTCGTGATCCGAATGGCGTTTATCTTGATCTCGTTGAACTGGAGAAAAAACATAGATCGGCGCTTGTCGCTGCCTAAAATATACAAGGGTAATAGAATTCCCTTTTAAAATAAAAAGCTTGACCCCACCTCAGCTTTATTGCATTGTCCCTCCAGTTTTCTCCTGACATAAACATAAATACAAAAAAGGACGAAATATGCAAAAACTACTTCAGAATAAGAAAATTGCAATTCTCGCTGCAGGCGGCGTAAATGAACGTCACATGACAGAAATTCAAAAAGGCCTGATGAAAGCGGGTGCTTTTATGCGGGTTATCAGCGTTGATACAGCCCTGATCAATTCATGGAACGGCAGCGGATGGGGCGTTAATTTTACGGTTGACGTCAATCTGAATACCGCACTGGGCGTTGATTATGACATGCTGATTATTCCCGGCGGGGCGCGTTCTATCGAAAGATTCAGCCGGACGGCCCATACCAAGCGGTTTATTTCTTCTCTGGCTCGCCTACATCGCCCGATTGGCGTGATTGAAGACGGGGCAGAACTTCTGAAGATTGCAGAAGTCGATAAAAACGCAGAAAACATTATTCATATTGATGAAAATGAAATGGCGGTTCTGGTAACCCATTTTGCTGAGAACTCCAGCGAACAGCTTCTGGAAGCGGCGTAATTAACAGCATAAGGTCTATTGACCATCTCCTTATCAGGCCGTAAAAAACACTATGAAAGCCGAAATACAACAAACCGTCACGTCCATTCAGGAGTCGCTGGAACTCCTGAGGAGGCATCTTTGACTGGGATAACGCCCTTTTACGTCTTGATGAGCTGAATTCTCTGGCCGAAGACCCCGATCTCTGGAGCAATCCCGACAAAGCCCAAAAACTGATGCAGGAACGTACGCGTCTTGAGAATGCGATTAACAGCGTTCGTGAAATCGAGGCTGGAATCAACGATAATGTGGAGCTGATTGAACTCGGTGAAGCGGAAGACGATACGGAGATTGTCAAAGAAGCAGAACAGGCCTTGAAAGACCTGAAAACAGAGGCAGACAAGAAACAATTACAAAGCCTGCTTTCCGGCGAAGTCGATGCCAATGATGCGTTTCTCGAAATCAATGCCGGGGCAGGAGGAACGGAATCCTGCGACTGGGCGTCCATGCTCTACCGGATGTACACCAGATATGCCGAGCGTCACGGATATAAAATCGAAGAGCTTGAATATCAGTCAGGCGACGAAGCCGGTCTGAAGTCGTGTACGCTTGAAATAAAGGGGGAGAATGCCTATGGCTGGCTCAAAGCGGAAACCGGGGTTCACCGCCTGGTGCGTATTTCTCCGTTTGATAGCAATGCCAAGCGCCATACCAGCTTTGTATCTGTGTCCGTCTCCCCGGTGATTGACGACGACATAGATATACAGATCGACCCGTCAGACCTGCGCATTGATACCTACCGCTCACAGGGGGCAGGGGGACAGCACGTCAACACGACAGACTCGGCCGTGCGCATTACACATACGCCCACAGGAATCGTCGCGGCTTGCCAGAATGGACGTTCGCAGCACCAGAATAAAGACATGGCCATGCAAATGCTCAAGGCCAAACTTTATGAGGCAGAACTAAAAAAACGTGAAGCCGCCGCCGCCGAAGATTACGGTGAGAAAACCGAGATCGGCTGGGGGCATCAAATTCGCTCCTACGTCCTGCATCCCTATCAAATGGTCAAGGATTTGCGTACGGAAGTTGAAACCAGCAACACGCAAGCCACGCTGGACGGGGACATTGATATGTTTCTGGAAGCCTTTCTTGCCTCAAAATTAGATAAAAAAAATAAATAACGCTATTCTCTCCTCTATGATGAGGTGGATATCTTTCATTTTAGTTTTTTTCCTGTTTTTTCAGGGGCATGCCTTTGCGCAACTTCCCTCTATAACGCCTGTGCATGGCTGGCTTTTGGGTCCCTCAACATTGGCAGCAGGAGAAGAGAAAAGCGCCTGCATCCTGTTCAACCAGTTTTCTGACGGATCAGGACTGCGTTTTAATATCCGTGACGAGCGTGTAGAGACAATTACCATCATTTACCGAACGGACGTTTTCGATCCCACCGTCAGCAACATCTACAAGACCATGCTGCAAACCTCAACAACATTCCGCCAGATTCTGGATGGCCATGCCTACAGCAGCAACACACTGACCATCACGCCTCCTGACGCTAAAGAGTTTTATGGAGAACTGAAACGTAACTCGCGCCTGACCATTGCCGTTCCCAATAATCAAAAAACCTTTAATCTGCGCAGTCTCGCGCAGAATCTTGAAAAAACCAAAATGTGTGCTGTGGAAGCGCCAAAGGTACAAACCAGTCTCGACACCACAAAGGAAATTCGTATTTATGCAGATTTAAGCCTTCCCGCACGCAGAAACATAAATCCTGATATGATATGGAGAGCAGAGCGGGGCGAATATATAAGCGATGTCCTGAAACGCTGGTCCGAACAGGGAGGCCGTGATGTCACGTGGAAAGCCCCCCATAACCCGGTTCTGAAACAGGACTTCATTTACGAAGGTAGTCAGGAGAATGCCCTGCAGCAACTTTTCGAATTACTTGGATATTCATCATAGAATTAGGGTCCAGACTCATAGCTTAAATCCAGTAACAGAGTAGAGCGGCGAGACAGAGTCCTGCGAGATAATTTCTGGCGAGTTTGTCGTATCTTGTCGCAACGCGCCGCCAGTCTTTGAGACGCCCGAACATGCGTTCGACGGTGTTTCGTTTTTTGTAAATCAGCTTGTCGTGCGGGATCGGTATGATCCTGTTTACCTTTGAGGGGATCACGGGCTGGATCTTGCGGGAGAGCAAAAAAGCCCGCCAATGATTGGCGTCATAAGCTTTGTCTCCGAGCAGGTAGCGCACGGGCGGCACGGACGCCGATAAGGCAACGGCGCCTTTGATATCAGCTGTCTGCCCTTCGGTCAGGCACAAGGCAAGCGGGCGGCATTTCCGGTCGCTCAACGCATGGATTTTCGTGTTGCGTCCGCCGCGGCTGAGCCCGATGGCTTGCGCAGCAGCCCCCCTTTTCCGCCGCCCGCGCAACGATGTGCCTTGACATGTGTGCTGTCCAGCGGAGCAATGTCCTCTTCGTCGGATAAAGCCGCAACAATCTCGCGGAACAAATACTGCCAGATGCCGCGTGCAGACCAACGGTGGTAACGGTTGTAAAGTGTCGTGTACGGCCCATATTCAGCAGGCGCATCGCGCCAGCGGCAACCGCTTTGTAAAACATGAACGATCCCGCTCAAAATACGGCGGTCATCAACACGCGGTTTGCGCCCGCGATCGGGCGGAAGATGCGGCTCAATAACAGACCATTGGGTATCGTTGAAATAAAAATAACGGCTCATGAATCGGCTCCTTTCGAATCATTTTTCCAATCCATTGAATCATAATTTTTGCTGTGAGTTTAGACCCTAGATACGGGTATAAAAAGCTGACGCTAAGCGTGCCTCTTTCTTGATTTACGTTGTGTATAATATGCATGAATTCCAATGATTCCCTTGCGGGAGATACTTTTGGCTGCCAAAATTTTATAAACGATTCTGTTTTATGAAAGTTAGGATAAGTTTCCATGTCAAATGTCATCAAAAAATCACTTCAAACAACCGTTTTTACCTCCGTTTTAACGGCTGCTGCAATTTTCCCTGCAAGTGCTTATACGGTAAACAGTGACATGATTGAACTCGCACCTGTCACGCCCTGGTCTGTCAGCCGGGCTGCGGGAAACTCTGCACAAGCCTATTGCACCCTGTCAAAAACCTTCAAAAAAGACATTATCCTGACATTGGCAGAAAACAGTGAGCAGAACCTGACCTTTGCCCTGGACTTTCAAAAAGACCGTTTTGTCCCACAAAGCACATATAACATCATTCTTGCCACAGATAATGGTGACAGCCGGAGTTACGAGCTTAAACCCGCAACCGGAAAAGCTTTTGTCATTTACGTCAAGAATGATCCTGAGTTTTACGAAAATCTCTGGAAAAGTTCATCGCTGGTTGTCTCTGTTAATACAGAAAATTACCGTTTCAACACGGCTGAATTTGCGAATGGCAGAACAGATATCTCTTCCTGCCTTGCGATGCTGAAACAGACAAAACCAAAGGAAAAAGAAGACCCTAAAATCTCTGGTCTGACATCAGAAATTAGTAATATCCCCGTATCGACCGTTACACAGATTAAAACAAAGAATGCGATGCAGGTTCTTCCTGATGTCCCTGAAAAACAAGGCTCCATGACAGAGCCTGCTGTTCTGAAGGTTGGCTTAAGTCCCGAAAATTTTAGCGAGCTTTCCAATCTCAAAGAGCAAGTTCAGTCCCTGAAGCAGGCAAACCTGTCTTTAAAATCTGCTCTGGAAGAAGAGCGCAAAGCTTATAACGCAAACCTGTCTGCTTCAAATCAGAAATCCAGCACTGAATCAGAAACACTTCTGCAAAAAGTCTCGATACTATCAAACGAAAACAAACAGTTGCAGAAACAAATTCATGATTATACGCAACGAACATCAACATCTTCCATCAACATTACTCAAAAACTGACATCTGAAATCAGCCGTTTAAAATCTGAAAACAAACTTTTGCAAGCATCTCTGGAAACAAATGCAGAGTCCCAATCAACGGTCAATCCAGAAGATTACGAAGATCTCAAACGTCAAAATACCGACCTGAATGAACACGTTCAAAAATTAACGTCTGAAAATCAGCGTTTAAAAACACTGGTTAAACAATCTAAAGGCAGCAATACAGAAACAAGTGCCCTGTTAGAGCGCCTGACCAGGGAGAATGCTGATCTTAAAGAAAACATCAGCTTAAAAGACACAAAGATTTCTGAGTTGAGTAAATCTCTGACTCTGGCCCAGACAAAAGTGCATGATTATGACACGCTTAAAAAGCAAATTTCTGCGCTAAAGACTGAAAATAAATCACTTGCCGACAGCTATGCCGCACTTGAGTCTGCTGCTGGCGAGGCAACGCCGTCCAATGCCGACTCTGAATTACTGGCCTTGCAACAACGATATGCAGAGCAGGAACGCGAACTTCAGCGCATGTCAAAGCAGATGCAAAAAGAACGTCAGCGCTTTGAAATAGAACAAAAGCGCCTTGAAAGTATGCTGTTTGATCCGGCGGTAACAGAGCGCAAGCAACTGGAACATCTGGCACGATTAGAACAGGAACTAAAGCTGGCAAATCAAGCCCTGGCAGAGCAACGTGCGATGTACGAAGGAGGGAAGGTTCCTGCAAATACAATTTCCCTTCCTCCCGTAAGCGAGATGACGGCATCAGAACGCACGGCACTGATGGATATGAGCAAAGAAATTCAGCGCTTGCGAGATGAAATAAATCGTCTGCGACGATTGCAACAAATGCCGGTCATCAGCAAAGCGGAAGGGTCAGAAAAACAAGTTGTTCTAACGCGTGGAACGACTCTGGAAACGGCCCCTACAGTGGATGAAATTAAAGAAAAAATAAAAGAACAGGATGCTCTTCTGTCAGAAAAAACAGCAGCTTTGGAAGAAGAAAATACAGAATCCGTTGCCGTTGATCTTGCAACGTCTGAAAAGGAAGATGATCTCCCAGAACAGGAAATGCCTAATACGTCCTCTGCACAGGAGCAGGAGCAGGTCTCTACAGAAATTGTGGCCATCGAAGAAATGCCAGAGGAAAATAGTGATGACGCACAAAAGATCGTCTTACCCCCATCAGAAAAGGAACTCGCGAGCGCCGAAACTTACAAAAATAAACCGCCTGCTATTGTGTCCTTACCTGATCCTTTTATGGTCGAAAAAATTAAACAACACGATGAAGACTTTAAAATCACCAAACAGGAAAATGAAGAAATATTCTGGATATCAGAGGAAATTGAAGGACGTATTATTCGCAAACACCTTCAGGGCCAGGATTTTGAAACATCGGTAGAGGGGCTTATTGATAACCTCAAAAACCAATGCCCGATGCCTTTGGAAATTAATCCACTTGTTCTCAGAAAAGGAAATCCTGACAACCTGTATGCGTATGATGCCTCATGCGGGAATATCAAACTTGGTATCGTTTTCTTCACACAGGATGGCGTCACGCTCTCGACTGTTTCATATGGCGCTCCTATGGAGCAAAAAGACCTGTTGGAAAGTAAGCAGGAAAAACTGATTGAGTCCCTCATGGAAAGCATGCACGGCTAGTGAAGACCGCTTTTAGTCATTATATTGTGGGCGCGGCTGCTGATGCTGAGATCGTTCGCCACCGGAAACGATGCGGGACAGCAAACCACTAAAGCCATCAGAAGAAGACTCTGAAGGATTTTTTCCTTGATAAAAGTTGTCCGAAACGGCCACGCGCGAGGCTTCTGTTGTCCGCATAACTTCTCCCCAAATCTGTGCTGGTGCTTTTCCGCCTGTCATGCGTTCCATCGGACTGTTATCATCATTTCCCAGCCACACCCCCGCCGTATATTTGCCGGTAAATCCGATAAACCATGCGTCACGAAAATCCTGTGAGGTTCCAGTTTTCCCACCTGCTGCAAACCCGGGATTTGCAGCGCGCGCGGTTCCGTTGGAAACAACATTCTGCAACATACTGTTCATTTCAGACGTACTCCGTTCATCGAAGACGCGATGCGCGACAACATTGGAATGCGCATAATAGACATTTCCATCCGTATCCTTGATGCTGAGAATTGCATATGGCTCCGGACGCACGCCCAGATTTGGGAAAACGGTATAGGCGGACACCATTTCCAGTAATGAAATACCGCTACTCCCCAGCGCCAGACTTAAATTCCGGTCAAGTTCGGAAGTAATGCCAAGCTTGCGGGCGGTTCCAATCACGTAACCGATACTTCCCACTTGTTCGGCCAGACGTACGGCTGCCGTATTCAGGGATTTTTCCAATGCCTGCTGCAAGGTAACCTCACCATAATACAAATCACCAAAGTTACCGGGGCGATAGGTGCCCTCTTTGATCGGTGCATCCAGAATAAGGTCATTTGGATGCCATCCCTTGCTAAGGGCCGTCAAATAAACAAACGGTTTAAAAGATGATCCCGGGGGGCGCAACGCCTGTGTTGCACGGTTAAACTGGCTTTCCCCATAATTTCTACCGCCAACCATAGCGCGTACTGCCCCGTTGTTCTCCAGAACGACAATTGCACCTTGCTCGACATGCTGATCTGATACTGCCTGTAATTTTTCCAGCAAGACTTGCTCGGCACGTCTTTGAATTGGCAGGGAAAGGGTGGTTTGGACGATTAAGTCTTCTTCAACAGCGCCCACATTACGGTTGATTTCATCCATCAGCCAGTCTGTAAAATAACGCTCCTGACGGCCATTCAGCACCGTACTCTCTGCCAGACTGTATTCTCCTGGACCAACTTCCTTGTATCTGTAACCGGCATCCTTCATCGCTCTTAAAACAACCGATGTTCTCTGCTCAGCCAAGTCCGGGTTACTCAAGGGGGAATAGCGGGAAGGGGCTTTCAACAGTCCCACCAGCATGGCACCTTCATAAACATTCAGGTCTTTGGCATCCTTTTTGAAATATTTTTGAGATGCCGCCTGTATGCCGTACGTCCCGGCCCCGAAATACACACGGTTAAAATACGCCGTCAAAATTTCGTCTTTGGTCAGTTTATGTTCCAGCCACAGGGCCAGAAGGGCTTCCTGTATTTTACGCTTGAGAGTCCGTTCCTGCGTCAGAAACAAATTTTTTGCTAATTGTTGCGTAACACGCGATCCCCCCTGCGCAAACCTACCGCGCTGAAGGTTTGTAACCATCGCCCGCGCAATACCAAGAGGATCAATCCCGAAGTGCGAATAAAAACGTCTGTCCTCAACAGAAATCAAGGCATGGATCACATGCCCGGGTAAATCCTGCGCATTAATGCTTTCCCCCTTCAATTCACCAATTTGTGAGAGAACAGAGCCATCTGCTGCCAGAAACGTAATGGCCCGCTTGCGATCAAATTTGACGTCAGCAGTAATGGCGGGAAGTTCGCTGGCAAACCATGCGATCACAATAGCTCCGAATATCCCGATCCAGAGCCC
>CAKZKV010000043.1 GCA_937124505.1 uncultured Alphaproteobacteria bacterium | reverse complement strand
TATTCTCCCCGCAATCCTCTTTCGCAGAAGAAAAAGAAAGCGTTTATGACCGCGTCATGCGCACAGGAACAATAAGATGCGGGTATGGTATAGGTGCGCCTCTTGTTAGTGTTGACGCCAATACAGGAAAATTGTCCGGCATCATGGTTGAAGTTATGGATGAAATCGGAAAATCTCTCTCCTTAAAAATAGAATGGGCGGAAGAGGTTGGCTGGGGAGAACTGGCAACAGCATTACAATCACGTCGCGTTGATGCTATTTGTTCAACCATGTGGGCAAGTGGCGGACGTGGCCGTTATATTGCCTATACACGGCCTTTGTTTTTCAGCAAAATTGATGTTTATGCACGCATTGATGAAACCCGTTTCAAAGAACCTGACGATATCAACCAATCCAATGTTCGTATTGTTGTCACAGACAATGATATCTCTGAAGAAATAGCCGATGCGGATTTCCCTGAAGCCCAGAAAATATCCAAACCACAACTGACTGGCGAACAGTTCATATTTCTTGAACTGATAAACAACAAGGCCGATATTGCATTTACTCATGCTACTTATGCACACGATTTTATGTTGAAAAATCCAGATAAAATTCGCCGTATTCCTCTGAAAGAACCATTAAGACTGTATGACAACGTTCTTGGCGTTGATATTCATGAGCAAGAACTGCGTGATATGCTAAATGCAGGATTGGGAGAAATCATTAACGCCAAAAAGATTGAAAAAATTCTGGCAAAATATGAAGCAAAGTATCCTGATATGCTGCTACAGGTTGCCAAACCCTACGCCGTGCCGGAATAAACAGCAAAGCTCTTGAAAAACCTATAATATTACAACACGTCATCCCGAACTCGTTTCGGGATCTTTAGTGGAACAATGCTCTAAGATCCTGAAACAAGTTCTGGATGACAAAGATTTATACTTTTGTAAAAATTCCTATAGCGCCCCTACAAACACTGTGCCTTATGACGCAGCCAGTGATCGGCCAGAACGCAGGCCATCATCGCCTCGGCCACGGGAACGCCGCGAATGCCGACGCAGGGATCGTGACGGCCTTTGGTGATAATTTCCGTTTCATTTCCCTCTCTGTCAATCGTGGCGCGGGGAATAAGGATGGAACTGGTCGGTTTGATCGCCAGACGCACGATAATATCCTGTCCGCTGGAAATCCCGCCAAGGATTCCGCCCGCATGGTTTGATGCAAATTCCGGCTGTCCGTTTTCCCCCATACGGATTTCATCGGCATTGTCTTCCCCGCCCAGCGCCACGGCCTCAAACCCGTTGCCGATTTCCACGCCCTTACAGGCATTGATTGACATCATCGCCTTGGCCAGATCGGCATCCAGCTTGTCGTAAACAGGTGCACCAAGCCCTGCGGGAATACCGCTGGCATGCACCTCGATGATTGCCCCTGCGGAAGAACCTTTCTTACGGATTCCGTCCAGATAAGGAATAAATTCCTCCGCCACTTTGGCGTCCGGCGTAAAAAACGGATTGTTATCAACCTCTTCCCAGTTCCAGTTTTCCCGGTTGATCTTGAGTGTCCCGATCTGCGTTACACACCCACGAATAAGAATATTTTCCTTTATCTGTGTTTCCAATACTTTGCGGGCAATCGCGCCCGCCGCCACGCGCATGGCAGTTTCACGGGCGGAAGAGCGTCCGCCGCCGCGGTAATCACGAATGCCGTATTTGGCATCATAGGTAAAATCCGCATGACCGGGACGAAACTTGTCCTTGATATCGCCGTAGTCTTTTGATTTCTGGTCTGTGTTTTCAATCAGCAGGGAAATCGGCGTTCCCGTCGTCATGCCTTCAAACACGCCGGAGAGAATTTTGACTTCATCAGCTTCTTTACGCTGGGTCGTAAAGCGGGATTGTCCGGGTTTGCGCTTGTCCAGATATTTCTGGATATCCTCTTCACAGAGCGGAATGCACGGCGGAACGCCGTCCACAACGCAGCCGATGGCCGGGCCGTGGCTTTCGCCCCAGCTATGATATTGAAAAAGAGTTCCAAAACGGTTTCCTGACATAGCTTTTTCATACGCGAAAAACGGTTGCATGAAAAGCCTTTCAATGCTGTGATGCGCTATGTCTTTACTTTCTCCCGTTGTTTTTGAAGGGCAACATGATGGCCCGCACCTTTTGATTCTGGGCGCAGTTCATGGCAATGAGCCGTGCGGGCACATTGCCATCGGCAAGGTACTGGACAATATCAAACATGGAAACATCCGCATCCATACAGGACGCGTCACCTTTGTTCAGACCTGTAATCCCAAGGCTTTTGAGCAAAACAAACGCTTTGTTGAAAGTAACCTGAATCGCCGCCTGTTCCCAAAAGACAATCCGGAAACCTATGAAGACCATCTGGGCAATGAACTCTGCCCGCTACTGGCGAGCGCAGACCTTTTGCTGGATATTCACTCCTATAAACGCGGCGGGCCCGTCTTCGGTTTTATCAGTCCCGACCGTACCCCGGAAGAGCTGGCCCTGATTAAATATACACAATCGCCCTATGCCGTTTTTGGGTTTGAAGATGCCTACCGCGCCGCAAACGTTCCGGTGGATGAGCGGGAATCCATGGGCACGCGTGAATACCTCCTGACGAAAGGGGGGCGCGGCATAACCCTTGAATGTGGACAGCATGAAGATCAGGAAGGCGCAGACATTGCGTACATGGCAATTCTGAACTGCCTGTCCGGATATGGCCTGGCAGAACTCTCCATTCCTCTGCCGCAGCCCACTTCCGCTCCCCATAATCCACTTTTCATACAAATGAAACATGCTATTTTTAAAGAAAAACCGGGCGGTCTGGAACGTCCATGGGAAAATTTCGCAGAGGTTCATGAAGGGGACGTTCTGGCCACCTACGAAGACGGTACAAGCATAAACAGTCCGTGTGACGGTGTCATTGTCCTGCCTGATATCCGGGACGATATGCCGGTTGGCGAGCAATGGTTTTATATCGGCATCAAAACAGAACTGTAAACATAAAAACTTGCTCTCTACGCGGCAAAATGCTTTAATATTTGAGAACTTTTTAAAGGACACAGACACATGATGGATTGGCTTCCTTATATTATTATCGCAGGGATCGTTCTCTACCTTATTGTAATTTACAACCGTCTGGTTGCGCTGCGGAACACGCGATTTAACGCCTTTTCCGACATTGATGTCCAGTTAAAACAAAGATTCAATCTCGTTCCGCAACTCATTGAAACTGTTAAGGGATATGCAGAGCACGAGAAGCAGGTTTTTGAAAACGTCACCGAGGCCCGCGCAGCGGTCAGCAAAACCGAAGGCTCCGGCGAAGCCCGCGCCTCTGCAGAGAGTTTTCTGGGCCGTGCCCTGACAGGTTTGCTGGCTGTGGCAGAGGACTATCCCGACCTGACAGCGG
>CAKZKV010000042.1 GCA_937124505.1 uncultured Alphaproteobacteria bacterium | reverse complement strand
TGCAAATCAGATGCATCGCGCTTTGGGCTAGTATCTCGTGACTACACTATTTAAGAATTAATACAAAAAATATGAAGGAATATGCTGACTCCTTGAAAATAATACGTATATCAGAAAAAAAGGTTGGTTGTGCGGTCTAATTTTCATGTTGAAAACCTGCGGGTGTCTATGGTTCCTGCTTGAACCGTTTTGCAGATAGTGGTTTACTCTCCGCGATTACTTAACAAGGAGATTTATGTTATGAGTGCAATTCTGGGTATACACGGACGTCAAATTCTGGATTCTCGCGGGAATCCGACCGTGGAAGTGGATGTGATGCTGGAAAGCGGTGCCATGGGGCGTGCGGCGGTGCCATCTGGAGCGTCAACAGGGGCGCATGAAGCTGTGGAGCTGCGGGACGGAAACAAATCCGTTTATAACGGCAAGAGCGTTGAAAAGGCAGTAAACTTTGTTAATACAGAAATTCAGGATTCACTGGAGGGTGTCTTCGCCGACGATCAGATCACGGTGGATCAAATCCTGATTAATGTGGACGGTACGGAAAACAAGGCTCGCATTGGGGCAAATGCTATTCTGGGTGTGTCTCTGGCCGCAGCGAAAGCCATGGCGCAGGAGCAGGGATGTTCTCTGTTCAGATATCTGGGGGGCATGTATGGCCGCACTTTGCCGACGCCGATGATGAACATCATCAATGGCGGGGCACATGCCGACAACCCGGTGGATATCCAGGAATTTATGATTATGCCGGTGTCCATGGACAGCTTTTATGACGCGCTACGCTGTGGATCCGAAGTATTCCATGCCCTGAAAAAAGAACTCGCAAGCGCCGGTTTTAATACAAATGTCGGGGATGAAGGCGGGTTCGCACCGGAATTGAAATCCTCCGAACAGGCGCTTGATTTTATCATGAAATCAATCGAGACAGCAGGGTATAAACCGGAAGAAGATGTTGTGATTGCGCTGGATGCGGCCTCGACCGAGTTTTTCAAGGACGGCAAATATCATCTGGAGGGGGAAGGCAAGGTGCTGGATGCGGGCGGCATGATCAAGTATTACGAAGACCTGTGTGCCAAATATCCGATTGCGTCGATTGAAGACGGTCTGGGTGAGGATGACTGGGAAGGCTGGCAGGCTTTGACATCCTCTCTCGGAGATCGTGTACAACTTGTCGGGGATGATTTGTATGTCACAAATCCCCAGCGTTTGGGGCAAGGGATTGAGCAGCAGGCCGGCAATGCTATTTTGGTAAAGGTCAACCAGATCGGCACATTAACGGAAACCATGACCGCTATTGAAATGGCCAAACGCGCCGGCTTTGGTATCGTCCTGTCTCACCGCTCCGGCGAAACGGAAGATACGACGATTGCCGATATCGCCGTGGCGACCAATGCCGGGCAGATCAAGACAGGATCATTATCCCGCACAGACCGGACGGCAAAATATAACCAGCTTTTGCGCATTGAGGAAGAACTGGCGGAAAGTGCTGTTTATGCGGGGCGCAGTTTTATGAGGAAAGCGCCGGGAAAGCCTGAGGCCGCTCAGAAAAAGGCGGCCTGAATCCGGATGAACTTTCAATGTAACGGAAAAGACTATCAATTAAAGGAAGTGGAAAGCCGCGAAGAGTTTCTTGCGGCTTTTCCTTTGTTGCTGGCCTTGATGCAGGATCAGGACCCTGAAGAGGCGGCAAGGCTCTCTGAGGATATTTGTTATCGGTCATGGAATAAATCAAAGGAGCAGGGATACTTATTGCATATCTGCCGTCATGAAGGAGAGGTGATTGCTGTTCTGGGATTGCAGGAACTATACGATCCTGTCAGTGTCGAGCCGTATTTTCGAATTAATAACCTGATTGTCGCTGAAAAATTTAGGAGGCAGGGGCTCGGCTCAAAGCTTTTTGATGTGATGGAGAAGATCGTCTTTGAAAGAGGTGGGAATATGATTATACTGGAGGTGCTGGGAACAAACATCAAAGCCAAAAACTTTTATGATAAGCTTGGATACAAATATGTTTGTGACAGGATGTGGAAAACCCTGGTAGGTAATTCATGAAATGAAAATGACGCCTCACATTGTGAGAACTTATTTATTGCTGGCGGCATTCCTGCTCGCGCTACCAACGATTGGCACAAAATTTTATCATGGCCAGACGGGAAAATTTCTGGTCGCGTCAGAAAATATTCGTTATGAGCCGTTCCGGGAAAGCATTATCTATATTTCCCGCCATAATCTATTTGGGGCTTTTGGGTTAGTAATCAACAAGCCGATTGATATGAAAAAGCTTCGGGAAGTCTATCCTGATCTACCGGAAAATGTAGGTGATTTGAGACTGGGCGGGCCGGTTGGTCTGTACGATCAGGCCACTGCCATTTATGCAAATCATCCGCAAGAGCCAGAAGTAGACCGGGACAGGGACAGGGAGTTATCGCTGGAAGAGCTAATGAAACTGGTTGAACGATATCCGCATAAAAAAGTATTTATCGGCTATTCAGGATGGGGGCCGCTGCAACTTGAAATGGAGATTATCCGGGGAACGTGGACGGTTGTGGATGCGCCGCCGGATATTATCTTCGAAGATAACAACACGTTTGATCTCTGGCGGAAATTAAGGTCTATCAGAAAAAATGACCTTTATGAGGATCAGAAAATCTGACATCCCCCCTTACGACGCGGCGTTTGGAAAGCCATCTCTATATTTACCCCCAACTATGAATAAGACAAACACCTTTCAATCCCTTTTCCGGCCTGTCATTTCGAGGAAAGAGAGAGGGGCGGCGTGCCTGTCCCTCGAACGACGAGAAATCTGTGAAATTCAAACAAAATCAGATTCCTCGTCCGCCTCGACGCGAAGCGCGTCAAATGCTCCGTCGGAATGACAAATTTTATCTTATTGAGCTTTTTTTTCAAAATCTTTCTCTTATCCATTGTTGAGGTTATTTACGTATCAATGTCAGATTTTCTATGCGATTCTGTGGATAAGTCTTGACGAAGGCGAATCACATATGATTCTCTGGAATATATGAATGCGTTTTACACGAGCTTTGACTGGAAACAGAATCGGCTGCTTTTGCTGGGCCTGATGTTATGTGCCTATTTCACATACCACCTTTTTTACGGGCCGCGCAGTTTACCTCACCTTTACTTTTTGCAAACGAAAAATGTAAATTTAGAGCAGCAATTATCTGAAATAAAAGAAAAAGAATCATCTTTGGAAGACAAGGTCGTGAAGCTTCGTCCGGAGACATTAGATCCTGATTTGCTCAAAGAACGTGCCCGCGAAATGCTGGGATATGTCGGGGAAGACGAGATCGTCGTGATTGAAAGCGTCAAGGCGGCGTCTGACATTCTGGCCCCCATCGACGGTGAAATCGTCGAGGTGAACGAGGCGCTGACCGATAATCCG
>CAKZKV010000041.1 GCA_937124505.1 uncultured Alphaproteobacteria bacterium | reverse complement strand
TGCTGCCGGAAAAAGGCGACCGCCGTTTTAATGCCGAAGAATGGGAAAACCACCCCCTCTTTAATTTTTTGAAGCAGGCCTATTTATTGACCGGGCGGCATATTCTTGAATCTCTGAATGACTTTGATCTTGATCCCGAGGTACGAAGCCGTCTGGACTTTGCACTGCGCCAGTATATCAGCGCCCTCTCACCGACAAATTTTCTCTTTACGAACCCAGAAGTCCTGCGCCTGACCATTGATACCAACGGCCAGAACCTGATTAAAGGGCTGGAAAATCTGGTCTCCGATCTGGAACGCGGCCACGGGGAATTGCGTATCAGCATGACCGATTACAAAGCCTTCAAAATCGGTGAAAATATTGCCGCGACCAAAGGCTCTGTTGTGTTCCGCAATGAAATCATGGAATTGATTCAATATGCGCCAACGACAGAAAAGGTACACAAAGAACCGCTTTTGATTGTTCCACCCTGGATTAACAAATATTACATTCTGGATCTGGGGCCTGAAAAATCCTTGGCCAAATGGCTGGTAGATCAGGGACACAGCGTTTTTATGATTTCATGGGTCAATCCGGATGCAAAATTGGGTCATTTAACGTTCAGCGATTACATCGAAAAAGGATTTTTAACCGCCTTGAAACAGGTTGAAACCCTCACGGATACGCAACAGACAAATGTCATTGCCTATTGTATCGGCGGCACCATGTTATCAATGGCCATGTCCTATCTAAAATCAATCGGACAGGACAAACGCGTGAAATCCGCAACCTTTCTGACCACACTCATTGATTTTGAAGATGTCGGAGAACTGAAACTGTTCACGACAGAGTCCCAGATTGATATGATTGAATACCAGATGAAGCAATCGGGCGGCATTTTACCGGCAGAGGCGCTCAAGGCCACGTTTTCCATGCTGCGCGCCAACGACCTGATCTGGAATTTTGTCATTAACAACTACCTGATCGGCAAACATCCGTTTCCCTTTGACCTGCTTTACTGGAATGATGATTCGACCAACCTGCCGGGCGCCATGCACAGCTATTACCTGCGCAACATGTATCTGCATAACAGGTTAAAAGAGCCTGCCGCACTGGAGATTCTCGGACAGAAAATTGATGTCACACAAATCAAAACTCCGTCTTACTTTCTGTCGTGCCGCGAGGACCACATTGCCCCATGGCATGCGACCTATAGCAGCATGAAGCTGCTTGGCGGAGAAAAACGCTTTGTCCTGTCCGGATCAGGCCATATCGCAGGCGTTGTAAATCCACCAGCCAAAAACAAGTATGAATACTGGACATCCGATAAAAGCCCGAAAAAGCCGGAAACATGGTTTAAAAATGCGGAAGAACATAAAGGATCGTGGTGGCCTGACTGGCAAAAATGGATTGAGACACATTCCAAAACGAAAGTAGACGCGCGGAAAATTAAAAAATCAATCTGCCCTGCACCCGGAACATATGTGAGCGCGAAGAAGTAAGCCTATCTAAGCCCCTTCTACCTCCAGATACCGGCCCGCAAGTTTTGCATATTTATCGGCGGATTTGGGAATCCAGTCAATTTCCTCCTGAGTCATCAGGCGCCAGAATTTGGCCGGACGTCCGGCCCATAATTCTCCGGCTTTAATGCGCTTGTTATTGGTCAGCATCGCACCTGCGGCCAGCATACCGTTCGTCTCAACAACCGCGCCATCCATCACCATAGACCCCATACCGATAAAGGCGCGGTCTTCAATGGTACAGGCATGCAGCAGTGCCATATGCCCGACCGTCACCTCATCCCCGATATAGGTTCCGTGTCCGCCTTCGGTTACATGAATGACAGAACCGTCCTGAATATTAGTGCGTTTGCCAATGCGGATTTCATGCACATCCCCACGCACTGTGCAGCCATACCAGATCCCGGTTTCCGCACCGATTTGTACATCACCGATGACCGTTGCCGTCGCGGCAATAAAGGCCTTGTCAGAAATTTCAGGAAACGTGTCTTTATAGGGGAGAATAAGTGCCATAAGAAAATCTAGCAGATAAGCAGACAATAAAAAACCCGCCGAAGCGGGTGTTTTGCAAGATATAGAAAAAAATATTAACGCTTTGCCCATTGTTTTGAGCGACGGGCTTTTTTCTTACCTGTTTTCTTACGCTCAACCACGCGGCTATCACGCGTCAGAAGACCGGCTTCTTTCAGGGACGGACGCAGTTCCGGCTCAAAATTTTCCAGAGCACGTGAAATTCCATGGCGAATGGCTCCAGCCTGACCTGTCAGCCCCCCACCTTTCACGGTGCATATGATGTCAAACTGGTTCATCCGTGATGCAATCAGGAACGGTTGGTTGATAATCAGCAGGTTGGTTTCACGACCAAAATAATCGCGTTGGTCTTTCCCGTTCACAGATATTTTACCATTTCCCGGCTTGGCCCAGACACGGGCAACGGAGGCTTTGCGACGTCCGGTTGCATAAGAACGCCCCAGCGCATCTTTTTGTGGTTCACGTTGGGTCACGACCTCTGAATTTGGTTCAGATTTAGCAGATGCAGATGGTGCATCTGTGGCGGCAGCCCCTTTCAGGTCTTTCAGATCATTCAGTGTTTCTTTTGTCTCAGACATATAACTTAGTCCCTTTTATTCTTTTCATTCAGTGACGCGAAATCAATTACTTCCGGTTTTTGTGCTTCGTGCGGATGTTCATTCCCCGCATAAACTTTCATGTTCTTGAAAATCTGACGTCCCAGAGGGCCGCGCGGCAACATACGCTCAACAGCTTTTTCAACAACGCGTTCAGGATGTTTCCCATCCAGAATTTGTCCTTTTGTCCGGCTTTTGATCCCGCCCGGATATCCTGTGTGCCAGTAGAACTTGTCCTGTGTCTTTTTGTTTCCTGTCAAACGAATCTTGTCCGCATTGATCACGATCACGTTATCACCGCAATCCATGTGAGGTGTGTAGGAAGGCTTGTGCTTGCCACGCAGACGTGTTGCCACAAACGCAGACAGACGCCCCAGAACAACATCTTCTGCGTCGATCAAAATCCAGTTTTTCTCAATATCCTGCGGCTTTGCCGAATATGTTTTCATCATTATAACCCAATAAAAAAATAAATTCTCACTCAAACTTCTTGAAAGATATTGGTTTATGACGAAGTTTCGCGGGAATGTCAACAAAAAATCTGGAGAAATCTTGTCTCTTTCAAGTTTGAGAGTCGATCCACTCCAGAAAAGGAATATGCCCCTCCTGCACACCCAGAGAAATCATGCACGGACAGTCATAAGAATGCATGTCCCTGATCACTTTTTCAATTTCCTTGAAGTGTATCAGACGGGTTTTTAAAATCATTGCGGTCTCTGATTCTGATTTAATTTCGCCGTCCCACCGATAGACCGCCTGATGCGCCGGAAAAATATTGGCGCAGGCAATCAGATTCTTCTCCAAAAGGCGGGATGCAATGCGTTCTGCCTCTTCTTTATCTGAGGTCGTTACATAAATCAGGGAATGTTTATTCACGTTTGTCTTCCTTGACCTTGATCTCTGCCAGATAATAGTCCGTAAAGAGAGCGCTGAACAAGAGCAGAATCATCAAAAGCAATCTGGCCAAAAACGGTAGCCCTTCCGGTTCAAACAGTAACAGAAACAAACCTATTGGAACTGCCATGCTGCTGACGGCAATCCAGATGACCATAATTAGCGACATCTCCCTGTAGAGTTTAGCGTGACATTTTTTACAACGTGCACCTGAAAGCCATTTGGATCCTATCCCCAATATCTGAAACAGGCCGATGGTTGGTTGCTTGCAATTCGGACATACTTTTTTAGGCAGCTTCTATCTCCTCTTTCCAGCGATCAAGCGTTTGAATAAAGGCCCGCCAGATTAATTCATCCGCCATGGTATGACCTGCTCCCGGTACAATATTCAAATTAGCATTCGGACATCTGGCTTTTAATTCCTGTGCATTTTCAACCGGGCATATCCAGTCGCATTCGCCGTGAATGATATCTATCGGCATTCTTTGCAACACCTCAATATGATCCAGAATTTGCTTTTTGTAATCATGCTTTGCGTAAGAATCCAAAACAAAATGAAAAAATAACTTGCTCAAGGCAAGACTTTGCTCCGGATGCCGACGAATGCCTTCCAATACCTTTTTGTTAACTTGCGCGTAAGCAATAGACGCATCCCACACATGAAACCGCATGGCCGCCTCTATCTGGGTTTCCCTGTCGCCATACATTAAAATATCATGATAGGCCTGTACCAGATTATGGCGCGCGGCCTCCGGCACATAAGGCGCTTCAGCATATTGCTGGAAGTATTCCGGCTGGATGCTGGCCGCGCCATCAGATTCAATAATATAGAGAGAACTTTTATAGTCCCCGAAAAATATCCCCCTGAGCAACAAACGCCGAACGCGTTCGGGATGTTTGGTGGCATAGAGCATGGCAAGCGTTGAGCCCCAAGACCCGCCACAAACAGCCCACGTCGTGATCCCCAGATGCTTGCGCAGCTTTTCAATATCCGCAATCAGGTGTTCGGGAGAGTTATGTTCCACCTCCGCATAGGGCAGGCTTTTCCCTGCCCCCCTCTGGTCAAATAAAATCACCTTATAAAAGGACGTATCAAAATAACGGTGTTCCATCCCGGAGATTCCGGCACCCGGGCCGCCATGCAAATACACGACCGGATAACCATCATCATTTCCGGAAACTTCATAATAAATCTGGTGGCCGTCCCCTACATCAAGGTGACCGCTTTCTACATTTTCCGGTTTTGGATACAATTCATCAGACATCAAATAAATCACCCTTCTCTCTTGAAACATTATCTGGCGGCATATTTTTCAACCCTAGGTGATGATATGCCTTGGCGGTCAGCAAACGCCCCCTCGGTGTACGCTGAACAAAGCCTTGTTGCAAGAGATAAGGTTCAATCACATCTTCAATCACGTCCCGCTGTTCGGACAACACCGCCGCCAGCGTTTCCACGCCGACCGGCCCGCCGCCGTAATTTTCTATGATCGTCGTTAAATACCGCCTGTCCATCCCGTCAAGCCCCGATCCGTCCACATCCAGACGTTGCAAGGCCTGATCCGCCATTGCCGCATCAACGACCTGCGCTTTCAAAACATCGGCAAAATCCCGGACGCGGCGGGTCAACCGCCCGGCAATCCGCGGCGTCCCGCGGGAACGCGTTGCAATTTCCAGAGCCCCGGCCTCATTCATTACCATATCAAGAAGCTTCGCCGTTCGGGCAACAATCTTCTGAAGTTCGTCCGGCTCATAAAACTCCAGACGAAGAGGAATGCCGAAGCGGTCCCGCAAAGGCCCGGTCAAAAGGCCGCTGCGCGTTGTCGCGCCGACAAGTGTAAATTCAGGCAACTCAATCTGGATGGAGCGCGCCGCAGGCCCTTCCCCGATCATAATGTCCAGTTTGCCGTCCTCCATCGCCGGATAGAGGATTTCTTCTACCGCCGGATTAAGACGGTGAATCTCGTCAATAAACAATACATCATGTGGCTGCAGGTTCGTCAGGATTGCCGCCAGATCGCCTGCCCGTGCAATCACCGGGCCGGACGTGGCACGGGTCGGCGGGCGCTATTCGGATGCCTGGCACGTC
>CAKZKV010000040.1 GCA_937124505.1 uncultured Alphaproteobacteria bacterium | reverse complement strand
TTTATCATGCGTCAGGGGGAAAGCGGCGATACGGCTTATATTATAGAAAGTGGCAAGGTTGAAATTCTTCTTAAAAAAGATGACGGACGCACACACAACATCGGGACACGCGGCCCCGGAACCATCGTTGGTGAAATGGCGATTATTGATAACGAACCAAGAACCGCCAGTATCCGCGCAACAGAAGATTGCTCTGTTCTGGAAATATCACGCGATGATTTTCACCGGCGCCTGAATAGCAGCGATCCAATTCTGCAAACCATTATGCAGGTGATTCTCACTCGTTATCGCGACACCCTCGCCCGTGTCGATGAAATCAATGAAAACAAGGGTTTTCCTTCCCCCGAAGAAGTCGAACGTGAGTTCGCGCTGGAAAACGATGCTGTTGAGACCATCAAAATCGCCAATGAATTTCGTGATGCCTTGGAAAATGGCGACCTGTCCCTTCATTATCAACCCCTCGTTGATATTAAAACCAATGATATTGTCGGCTTTTAAGCCTTAATGCGCTGGCATCACCCGGAACGCGGCTTTATCTCGCCCGGCGTTTTTATTCCTGTTGCCGAAGAAACAGGACTGATTGTCAGCGCCAGCACATGGGCGTTAAATGAGGCCTGTAAAGCCCTGAAACGTATTGAACATAAAACAGGCTGGAAAGATTGCCTGAGTATGAGCGTCAACTTCTCCAGCACAGATTTCGCGTCACAGGATTTTGTTGATAACGTCTATAACACTCTAAGCGTTACAGACGTCTCTCCACATCAACTCATCCTGGAAATCACGGAACGTATTTTGATGCAACAACCTGATACGGCCAATAAGACACTGGAAACATGCCGCGAGGCAGGGATGCAAATTGCCATTGATGACTTTGGAACCGGCTATTCCTCCCTGTCCTACCTCCACTCTTTCCCTATTGATATCCTAAAAATCGACCGCAGTTTTGTTGTTGATATGTTCAAGAACGAAAAAAACATTGAATTAATCCGTTCTATTATTGGTCTGGGCAAAAACCTGAAAATGAAAATTGTTGCCGAAGGTGTCGAAAACAAGGAAGAAGTCGATACGCTTAAATTCCTGGGTTGTGACAAGGCACAAGGGTATTATTTCGCAAAACCCCTCCCGGAAGATGAGATTGTGAAATTGCTGCAAACATGGGATAATACAAAATATAAATAAAATTTTACCTATTACTTACTGCATCTTAATTAAATTTACCATAAAATTGTTTATAGTTATAAATATATATAGAGATACCGGGGGTTTCCATGGCTCAAACAGACAATATGAATACAGATGACGTACAGGCAAAGGTTTTCGATGCCCAATCCGGCGTTACCATCAGGTTGGAAAATAATGACTTTATTTCCAATGCGGATATGGCGCGTGACGGGTTTGACCTGACGCTGACGTTGGATAGCGGCGAAAGCGTTGTTATTGAGGGATATTTCTCCACAGAAACACCCCCTGTGATTATGTCTGAGGCCGGATCGGCCCTCACCCCCCGTCTTGTTAATTCTTTTGTAAGCCATGATCAATTCGCCGAAGCCGGCGGCACAACAGACGTCAGCCCGATTGGCGCCGTAAAAGAAATCTCTGGCGATGCCACCGTCACCCGCACAAACGGTAATGTTGAAAACCTGACCCTCGGCTCTCCGATTTACGAAGGAGATGTGATTGAGACTGGTATGGATGGCGCGGTGAATATGATCTTTATTGATGAAACAGAGTTTGCTGTTTCTGAAGATGCACGTCTTTCCATTGATGAATATGTTTTTGATGCTTCTACGGCAGAAGGAACAACGGACTTTTCGATCCTGCGCGGCGTGTTTGTCTTTACCAGCGGGATTATCGGCCTTGATGACCCTGACCATGTCAATATTGAAACACCATCCGGCTCCATCGGGATTCGCGGCACCATCATTGCCGGGAAAATTGATCCGGCAGGCACAGATACACAAATTACAGTTGTGGAAGGTGCGATTGTCATACGAAACGGTATGGGTGAAACGACTTTGTCCAACCAGTTTGAAACCGTCCACCTCACAAGTTATGAAAGCGAGATTGTCAATGTCGGCACGCTGGATGCCGGGCAAATGAATCAAAACTTTGGCTCCGTCAGTGGTGTTTCTGGCTCCTTGTTCAGCGCGATTAATGACACGGGTGCGAATTCAGACTCCGGTTCTGAGTCAGACTCCCCGGCAAGCGAAGCCCAGGATGACAATCAACAAGATAGTAATGATGTCGAGGCACAGGATGGCAATGAAGACTCTTCCGGAGACGTGGCCGGTGATGATGCCCCTGCGCGGGGAGACATGAATGTCAGAGGCTCCGGTCTCGAAAGCAAGCTGGAATCATCGACCTCCGGCATGACTGCCGATGCAAAAGCTGATGCCGGACTAGCCCCTCAAGACAATACGCAAGTTCAACCCAAAATGGTCTTGCAACCCAAACCGGTACTCGCGGATTCCATAGAAAAACCTCTGCTACAGACAAATGATCAATTACGTCTAAATGATGATTACAATCCTGATGCTATAAACAGAAACAGCAACACAGACGGAACAACAGGAGGCGGAACAACAACGCCAACCACAACTGCCCCTTTTTCAGAGGTGGGCAATGGTAGTGCCCCTTTCTCATCACTTGGTATCAATATACCAACAGCCCTGGGGACCGGCAGCGGCACAAGCATTGCCGCACTGGGCGATTTGAACAATGACGGCAGAGCGGATTTTGCATTTACCGGGACAAACGGCGAATACTATATTTTCAGTAATGGTGCCGTCACCGACGTTTGGCTAGCTTCTTATATCAGCGGCGACACAACCTCCAGCCTGAATATTGCCGGCGGTGGCGATTTGAACGCTGATGGGAATCCTGATCTGATTGTTGGCCTGCCTAGTGCAGATGGCCCCTCAGGATTTACAGGGAATATCGGCATTTTTTCCGGGACAAATCCTGATGTAAACAGCCAAATAATCGTGGATAATGCGTTTCTAACATCTACAGGCTCTTTGATCGGCACGGATGTTGCCCTGTTAGGGGACATTAACGCCGACGGATTCTCGGATTATGCTGTCGGCTTTGATGCCTATGCCAGCGGCGATGGCGGCATCCTGATCAGATATGGCAGTGATGGCAGCCTTGCAGTGGATTCAGATACAGCCGCTTTCGATTACATTGATGGTAATGCGGGTGAATTGCTGGGCATTTCTATCGCAAGTGCGGGAGATCAGAATAGAGACGGATTTACAGACCTTGTGGCCGGAACGGCAGACGGAAATGTCTACTTGTATTTCGGCACAAGTGGCGGCCTTAATCCTACCGGGTTTTCATTCACAG
>CAKZKV010000039.1 GCA_937124505.1 uncultured Alphaproteobacteria bacterium | reverse complement strand
TAAAGAGGCTGGGGGCGTGGTGAAAACATGGGATGGAAAGCCTTACGATCCAACAGATCTCAATGGCGGCTTGCTGATTGCCCCGAATGAAGGTTCATGGCAAGACTTACATGACCTGTTCCTGACGGAGGTTCTGGAGCTGCGAAACGCGAAGAAATAACTTTTTTCAATCTTTCTTCTGCGCCTGCCAGGCATCCTCTTTTTCCTCAAGACTGGCGTCTTTCAGATCGGCATATTTTTCTTTGATCAGCTTTTCCATGCCGCGAAAACGCCTTTCAAACTTGCTATTTGCCGCGCGCGTTGTTTCCTCGACATCAAAGTCCAGCATGCGCCCGATATTAACCAGCGTAAACATGACATCGCCGAATTCTTCGCGTAGATGGTCAGAGTCACTGCCGGCAAGAGCCTCTTCAAATTCTGCCATTTCTTCTTTGAATTTCTCAACCGCGCCGGAAACATCGTCCCATTCAAAGCCAACCCGTGCCGCACGTTTTTGGAGTTTCTGCGCACGCATCAAAGCCGGAATCCCAAATGTTACACCGTCCAGAGCGCTCTCCCGCGGTTTTTGCTTTTCTTTCTGGGTTTCCCAGACATCAATAACTTCATTACCATTAGTGATATTTTTTACATCGCCAAACACATGCGGATGGCGCTCAATCATCTTGTCCGCGACATGCCCGGCGACATCCGCAAAATCAAATAAACCTTCATCAGCGGCCATTTGAGAGTGAAATACGACCTGCAGGAGTAAATCTCCCAGTTCATCTTTCAGATCGCTCATATCTTCGCGCTCAATTGCATCCGCTACTTCATAGGCTTCCTCAATCGTATGCTTGGCAATGGATTTGAAATCTTGTTCCAGATCCCACGGACATCCACCATCCGGGTCGCGCAAGGCACGCATCAGTTCCAGCAATTTATCAATAGATTTCTCTTGAGACTTTATTTTCTGCAATTTTTCGGCTGACATGTTTTGATGTTTAGCATGAGATGCGAATATAATAAACTCCATAAATGATTCAGCCTCACTCCACAGAACAGCCGCAACTCCTGCCCAAACCACAGGTCGCACTCCTTGCGCGTGGGCATTTTACGCTGCTGAAGCCGAACGGTGAAGTTGAAACAGGCTCGGCTTCACAGTTTCACTTATATGTCTCGGATGTGCCGCTTCTATGCTGCTTTGCGCCGCACTTTCGAAAGCTGAATCTTCCGTCCGAAATACAATTACTTGATATTCTGGAACTATTTGCCTTTGTCCGGCCTGCAAAATTTTGTGTTCCAACTCCAAAAGGCATTCTTCGCGCCCTTTCTCTAAATGAAGGAGAAAGCGAAGAAGAACAGGCAATGGGATTACTGGAAGCCATGGAAGCGCTTCTGTACGACCTGAGGCATGACCCTTATCAGAAACTCGCTGACCCGTTATTGATCTCGCAAGTCATGGGTCAAAGAGGTTCAGGATGGCCATGGACGCCTTATATATGTGAGTCTCTGGGAAAATCTTATGACCCAAAAGCCGTGCCGGATAGCAAAGCAGCCATGCGCGTCTGGAAACATCTTCCCACATGGAGCGAGGAAGCGCCGCCGCCGCCGGCCTCACACCATCCCGTAACCGGGCAAGAAGCGGAAGAAAAACTGCATGAATTGTTAAATGTTGATCGTAATCAGAAAATTGAAGAGCGCGCCGTTCAGAAGGATTATGCCCGGCATATGACCCATATTTTCAAACCCGTCGAAGAAGAAGGGGAAACGCACGTTTTACTCGCCGAAGCAGGAACGGGTGTAGGAAAAACGCTTGGATATCTCGCACCGGCGTCCGTCTGGGCGGAGAAGAATGAAGGCCCGGTCTGGATTTCCACCTATACCAAAAACCTGCAACGCCAGATAGATCAGGAACTTTACAAACTATACCCGGATGAAACACTTCGGGAGCAAAAAACGGCCATTCGCAAGGGGCGGGAGAATTATCTCTGCCTGCTTAATCTGGAAGAAGCCAGCGCAGCGGCTTTGACGGTTCGTGACCCACAACAGGCCGTTGCGGCAGGGATCATGGTACGCTGGGCGGCAGCGACAAAAGACGGGGATTTAACAGGCGCGGACTTTCCCGGCTGGCTTTCAACCCTTCTGGGATTTCAGAGATCAAAAGCACTGGCGGACCGTCGCGGCGAATGCGTTTATGCGGCCTGCGATCATTACCACAAATGTTTTATTGAACGGGCCTCACGAAAAGGCAAACATGCGCGGATTGTCGTTGCCAATCATGCGCTTGTCATGGCAAATGCCGCGATGTCAACGTCTTCGGCGGAGATGCCGAACCGTTACATTTTTGATGAAGGCCATCATTTGTTTGAAGCGGCGGACAGTGCGTTTGCCATTCATCTGACAGCCGTTGAAACCAAGGACATGCGGCGCTGGCTCTTGGGCCCGGAAGGCGGTCGCAAGGGACGGGCACGCGGTCTGCGCAAACGGATTGAAGATCTTGTGAAAGGCCACGCGACGGCGGAAGGACACTTGCAAGCCGTTGAACAAGCCGCCAGACAACTTCCCGCCATGGGATGGACAAAGCGCCTGTCCAGTGGCTTGCCGGATGGGTCTTTTGAAAAATTTTTCCACGCCGTTTATCATCAGGTACAGGCAAGAAACAAGGGGCATAACAGTCCTTACTCTCTGGAAACGAATGTATTCCCCCTGAATGAAGACATGTTACCGCTGGCTCTGGAAATCCAGAAAATCCTGAAAAATATCCAGATGCCGCTCATCCGCCTGTCCGAATTCATGCGCCTGCGTCTGGAAAACGATACGGAAGGGATGCTGAGCGGCGATGAGCGCCGTCGTCTGGATAGTCTGATGCAGTCCCTTGATCACCGGGCCTATCATATGATTGCCGGATGGATTTCCGCATTGGATATGTTGCAAAGCGGGAAGGGGATGGACGGCTTTGTCGAATGGTTTGAAATTACACGGATTGACGGACAGGCGGTCGATCTTGGGCTATACCGTCACTGGATTGACCCGATGCGCCCGTTTGCCACAACGATGAAGCCGCATGCACACGGTCTGGCGATTACGTCCGCCACGTTAAGCGATAATGAGGACTGGGGCAAAGTCAGGAATATGACGGGAACGGCCTATCTGAGTCGCCAGCCGGAAATTTTCTCTGCAAAATCCCCCTTTGATTATGGCGCCAACGCCCGGATTTTTGTGATTAACGATGTGCGTAAAGATGACATTGGACAGGTCGCCGCGGCATATGAAGCCCTTTTAAAAACCTCAGGCGGCGGTGCGCTTGGTTTGTTTACGGCGGTTCAAAGGCTGCGTGCTGTTCATAAGAGAATTGCCGACAACCTCGCGGCGCAGGATATTTCACTCTACGCCCAGCACATTGATGAGATGGATCCCGGAACACTGGTCGATATTTTCCGGGATGAGGAGGACTCCTGCCTGCTGGGAACGGACGCGATTCGGGACGGGGTGGACGTACCGGGACGCTCGCTGCGCCTGATTACTTTTGATCGCGTTCCATGGCCAAGACCAACGATTCTTCACAAGGCCCGCAGAAATGAATTCGGGCGCAAAGACTATGACGACATGATCACGGCCCTCAAACTCAGGCAGGCATTTGGTCGCCTCATTCGAAAAAATAGTGACCGCGGGGTCTTTGTTATGCTAGACTCGATGCTGCCAACACGGCTGCAAAGCGCTTTCCCGGAAGACACCCAGATCATGAAATGCGGCCTGAACGAAGCCATAGAAGCAATTAGAGAGTTTTTGAGTCTTTAATATATTGCATGCCGCACTTGATGCGGCATCTAATCTATAATATATATCCTGTTCATTTATAGATCCCGCGTCAAGCGCGGGATGCAATAATATTGGTTTTTGAATATGCCTCCAAACATCACCTCCGCAACAGTTTACCTTGGGTCCTCCGGCCATGCGAGGCCTGTTTTTTATGAGCAGGCTTATCTGCTGGGGCAAAAACTGGCGGAACAGGGAATCGAACTTATTTTCGGCGGGATGAATGCCGGCTCGATGCGGACCCTTTGTCATGGAACGATGGAGCATGGCGGCAGGGTCACAGGGGTCATTCCGACAAGAATCCGCGATAGTGAGCGTGTTTACCATGATATCAGCGCATTGATCGACGTTGAAACCATGTGGGAGCGTAAGAAACTGATGTTTGACATGGGGGATTGCCTGATCATGATGCCGGGCGGTTACGGCACGCTGGATGAGGGACTTGAAGCTGTTTACTGGAAAGAACTTGGCCTTCATAACAAAAAGATTCTGTTTATCAATATCGAAAATTACTGGTCACCCTTGTTTGACTACATTCATGAGAGTGTCAAAAACGGGTCAATGAACCAGAATACCGAAAAACTATATTCTGTTTACAATAAAACAGAAGACATTGATTTTTCAGACCTTACTTTAAGTCAAAAAAAGTCAGATGCAGGTCATTACCCCCATTTTGAAGATGAAATTTTTGAACAAACCCGCACGCCGCTTATTTTTGATACGCCCGGCCTTGCGGAGACATACAAACTCATGACAGCGCTTGTCACCAGACAACTCAGTGCACATGACCGGCAAATTGGTGTTTTGAACAAGAACGGTCAGTTCGATTCCTTACTGGATTGGGTTAGGATAGCCGCAAAGGAACGTTTTATAACGCGTCATTGTCCGAAACTGATGACCGTGCGCAAAACGGAAAAGGGCCTGATGAAGGCGCTTGAAAAGATCGAAC
>CAKZKV010000038.1 GCA_937124505.1 uncultured Alphaproteobacteria bacterium | reverse complement strand
CCCGGTCGTGCCGGTGACAACAGGAATGTTCTTTTCAATCAGGAATTTGTAGTTTTTCAGGCAGTCCGGTGCGCAGGTAAATTCAATCACAACACTGTCTTCGGGGATATCCAGGGCCTGCAATTCCTCAAAACTATCAAGCGTTTGATAATCTTCCAGACCGCGGCTCTGGCAGACACGTTCGACGGCCCGTCCCATTTTGCCATAGCCAAGAATAATGATCGTACTCATTTTTAAACTACCTTATGATCCGCTGGGCAGATTCCGGTGGTATATCTTTGTGCGGATTGTATTAAATCTGTGCTCACAATACACCTGACAAAGTCATAGTCAAAGGAATTCTGGTTGGATGAAGTAGAAAGGAATTCGGATAATCTGTAATTGATTTATAAGATTAGAAACTTATAATGTTTTTTTAAACAAAGTTTTAGATTTATGTTGTATCGATCATGAAGGTTTTTATTGCAGAAAATGAACCGAGAACACTTCAATTTTTGGTCGATATTATAAGTAAGGAAGGTTTCGACGTTATCAGTACTGATAATGGTTATGATGCCTACCAGGAATATTGTTTTTAAGCCCCAGAGTTTCTTCTTCTTGATATTGAAATGCCCAAAATGTCAGGCATTGAACTGTGTAAAAAAATACGGACTAAAGATAAAAAAACGCCTATTATTTTCTTAACAGCAAAGGATTTGCCCTCAGATATAATAGAAGGTTTAAATATAGGCGCTGGTGATTACATAACAAAACCTTTTGATGTGTAATCATTGCAAAAATTCGAAGCATTGCACGCCGCTGCTATGAATATCGGGGGGGGGATTACCCTCCTTTTAATTTTTGTTGTACATAATTATATTATGGCGTAATTCTCATGAGGAGTTGTTGGTTTACTGTAAGAAGTTTGTAAGAAACGTCATGACGTTATTGTCCGCCGTCAGGTATGTAATATCTGACCACGGGGTCTATAGTAAGTTTCTTTTTGCTTGCAGCTTGTAAAATTAAATGGTGGGCCAGGCCGGACTTGAACCAGCGACCAATCCGTTATGAGCGGACCGCTCTAACCAACTGAGCTACTGGCCCCTGAGACTGAGACAGTCTAGATGTTCTGATATAAACCAAAAGCGGGGAGAATGTCACGCCTTCTTTTTGGTTTGTGCGCTTTTTGCGAAAAACTTGTTTGCCAGTTTATGTATGAGCCAGATATAAAGGCGATGCGGTAGCAATTGTAACAGCTTTGCAAAACGGCAGAACATCCACGGAAAGATAATTTCAAAACGTTTGGAATGAAGGCCCTCGACCAGTTCTTCAGCCGCCTTGTCTACCTCCATAAGCAGGGGCATATCAAATTTGTTTTTATCGGTCATGGGCGTTTTGATAAAGCCGGGGCAAATAACCTGCACTTGAATGCCCGTGTCTTTTAGTTCAATCGCCAGACTTTCTGCCAGATTAATCAGAGCCGCTTTGGAGGCGCTATAGGAGATCGCCCCCGACAGGCCGCGGTATCCTGTAAAGCTGGCTGTGATGGCAATATGTCCGTATTTGCGCTCAAGAAATTTTTTCAATAGCGGCTCAAGGCAGTGTGCTACACCGAAGACGTTGACCTCAAAGTGTTTTTTTAAACTGCTGGCCGTGAACGTCTTCGCCGTGTCCTCATTGTAAATCCCGGCGTTTAAAACGGCCAGTTCAATAGGACCAAGCTCTTGTTCAATCGTGTCAATTAGATCGGCAATATTTTTGGGTTTTGTGACGTCACCAGGGTACGCTTTTAGAAATTTCGGGTCTTTATCGCATAAAATATCCAGCTTCCCCAACGATGTTCCCGTTATGGCAACAATCCAGCCTTCTTTGGCAAGCTGAAGGGCTGTTGCTGCGCCGATGCCGGAGGAGCCGCCTGTAATCCATGCAACTTTCTGGGACATCTTGACTCCTTGGTTTTACGAATGCGGTAGAGCAAACAATCAAATAAAAGAAAAAACGAAACTAAACTAAACAGATTTGTTCACCGGATTTGGCGCTGCAGCAACCTGATTTCGGCCATTGTTTTTGGCGGTATAAAGGGCGGCATCTGCACGACCGATGAGGTCATCCAAATCTTCATTGCCTGAGAATTGAGCCACGCCGACCGACATGGTGATCCTTGCCAGACGTTCCCCTGAGCTGCGGTTAATCACATCTTTATTGGCAACGGTTTTTCTCAGGTTATTTCCGACGGAAACCGCCGATGCAAGTTCTGTTTCCGGGAGGATGATAACAAATTCTTCGCCTCCATAACGTGCCGCGATATCTTTCCCTTTGATCCCGTCAACAAGGCATTTGGCCACGAGACGCAAAACCTGATCGCCAACCTGATGTCCAAAACTGTCATTAAAGGTTTTAAAGTGGTCAATATCCAGCATCAAAACGGAAAAGGGTGTTTTGTCTGTTTTTGAATCTGCCAGAACACGAACGATTTCGGAATCAAAGGCCTTGCGGTTGGCCAAGCCGGTCAGGCTGTCTGTCATGGATTCTTTACGTGCTTTTTCAAGGTCTTGTCTTAATTTTTCAATTTCTGAGGCAGATTCTTCCAATACGACTTCAAGACTTTGATTTCGTGAAATAACCTGTTGCGTATTGGTTTTGACCTCGTTAACAACGGATCTTAATTCTTCTGCCGTCGGATTTGCACCAAGGCGCATATTGATTTTTTCCAGAGACCCCTGATATTCGTGTGTTGATGTTTTAACGCCGGCGACAACATTACGAACATTTGTAATCGTACTTTGCAGATTTTCCCCAGCCTTTTGGACGCGTTCTTCTGTTCTGTTATCGTTTAAAAAGGCATCATAAATTTCTCTCAGCTGTGTTTCGGAGGCAGATGTTTTCTTTTTTACAAGAACAGAAAGGATGTTTTCAATCTCCCGGTTTTCCTTGGAATAATAAACGTACCACACTTCAAAGTTATTGGGCGTTGGGGCCACGCCATCTTTTTTCATTTGGTTAAACGCTTTATCCGCGTAATTTTTAGCTGCGTCTTTATCGTGTGGGTAAATCACTCTTAATGCTCACTATTTTAGAAGTTGATGTTACGTTGCTATATGTTAGAGTATTATTATAAAAAAAAAATGAATAATTACACAACATTATCTTTAACATCCTTGTTTGAAAAGGGTGCTTTTTCAATTTCTTCCAAAACTTGTTCCAGATGATCACAGATACAGTAAAGCTGCTCGTCCGCGACCTTCATGAAGTTTTTGTCACCTATGTTTCTCAGGAGTAGTTTCAGATTTCCCCAGTAATCTTCCATATTGTAGACAATGATTTTTTTGTCGTGCAGGCCTAATTGTTTCCAGGTTACGATTTCAAAAAACTCATCCATGGTTCCCAGACCGCCGGGCAGAATAAGGAAAATATCTGAGTAGTTCGCCATCATGGCCTTGCGTTCATGCATGGAGCTGACAACGTGGAGTTTTGTCAGATTTGGGTGCTTTTTTTCCCGCTCATCAATATGATCCGGAATTATACCAATGACGTCTCCATCGTGTTCGAGGGCACTGTTGGCGACAATGCCCATCAGGCCGGAACTGCCGCCGCCATATACAAGCCGGTATCCTCTCTCTGCAAGGCTTTTTCCGGTTTGATATGTAGCGGTTTTATATTTTTCATCAACATTCGGAGAGGCGCCGCAATAGACGCAAATAGTTTTCTGGTCTGTCATTTATCGAGGCTCTTTTTGATTTTGTATGCGAATACGCGGAATAAAATTATACAGCACAAGCGTTCGTTCTTCTGTCAGCCGGCTGAGGCAGGACAGTTCCAACGTACGTTTTGCAATCTCTTCTTCAAAGAATGCGGCTTCAAACGCGCACTCATCATTTCGGTATTGAATCCATGAATTTTGCGCGGCCTTCATATTTTCCTTGTATTGTGTGTCATTCAGGAACATCAGGAAATAGTCAAACTGCTGATTTAAAAGAACTTCGGCATTATTGAAACGTTTTTGCGTGCAGGCGTGTTTGTCTGCCGGGGTTTCTGCGCCGTCACAGAAATTAATGAAAAGTGGTGGCTTTTCCGTTGGCAGTGTATTGGCCGAAACCTGCAAATTGCCAAGCATAAAACATAAGAGAAGGAGAATCAGAACATGTCGTTGACGATACATGCCATAATCATAACCAAAGAAGATGCCGTTTCAAAGCTAAAAGCCGTTTGGCTCATAAGAAAGATACAAAAAACAAAATGAGTTTAGACAGGCTTGGGGGCATTGGTCGGTTTGAAAACACGACCAAATGTCAGATCCATTTCGTCCAGCCCCAGAGCTTTTTCAACTTTTTCTGCACGTTCCGGGCTTTCAAGCTGGCTGGCTGCAATCATCGTAGATTTTTGCACCTCTGTTCCCGCCCCATGTTTCAGAGCGCGGAGTTTTTCCCCAAGGTCAAATTCAGCACCGCCACTGGAGATGTAATTTTCATGAGCATCATCGGCAATTTCAGCATTTTTCAGGTGGCCTGTTTGATCTTCACCCTGCTTAAAAACCTTGGCGGCGGCTGTTTCCAGAAGGGCAATCTGGCTGGATTTGAAGTGCTGGGCGGGATCACCCTTCGTCGAGGTTGCCGCATCATTAAAGGCCATGGCTGATTTGCTTGCTTTCTTTGGAGCCTCAATCGTTCCGCCGGATGTGGAGTTGTTATATACATTACTGTTACTGGAAAAATAGGAGGAGGACTTGTCCTTCATTGCCGCCGCCTCGGCCTTGGACTTTGGCTTTTTCATAGCGTCGTAGTTGGTAGAGCCGCCGCCCATGGCGGCATTGACAACCGCCATACTCTGTGCGCCGGTCATGGCCGTTGAGGCCAGACGGATAGGGGCACCCAGACCCGGCATCAGCATATCGGCAATAGTTCCTGCACCCCAGCCGGCAGCAGCGCCTGCTGTTACGCCAAATGCTGAGGGGCTTTTGAAAGTCTCTTCTTTGTTCGCAGTGATATTGCTGGCGGTATTGGCACCGTTGTAGCGATCTACCTTGATGTCCTGAATGGCGCCTTTCAAGTCCATGTGGGTTTGTGCAAGATTGGTAACCGCGTCTTTTGTATCTTCCAGTTTGACATCATTCTTGACTTTATTATCGACCTGATTATCAGAAAATTTGTATGTGACAGGCGCTTCGGAATGCTTCCAGTTTTGTCCTTCCATATCTGCTTTGGGCTGAACGATCGCCAGCGCGGCTGCCGTGACCGCCACATGCGTCATATCGACGTTGATATTATTATCTGTTGCCGGATTTTTATCGAACAGGGCGTTCATTGCCATAGCTGCGGCAGCAATACTTGCCATGGGAGAGGCCGTATCCACATCGTTGCCGGCTTCCATTTCCGTTTTGTATTCTTCTGTTTCTACGGCACGTTCAACTTCCTGTGCCTGGCGTATCTGATCGGCAACGGAAACAGTTTCCGGTTTGAATCCGCCGCCACTGCCACTACTACTGCTGGCAGTCCCGGCTGCATCTGCGTGCCCACCCTCACTGCTTTTATCAGTGTTGTTTTCCAGAGCGTCTAACAGGTCCTTGATTGAGGGCACAAACTTTTCCTTACATACATTATTACATCATAATTTTACCAAATGGAGGTACGTGAAGCAAATTTAAATGGGATAGGCCTTGCCACCGGTCAATTTTTGAAAAGCGCTTATTTTCCGTCATTGCGAGGAGCCGCAGGCGACGAAGCAATCTAGAGAGACCAAAGCTTTTTGGATCGCCACGCTCCCGTTGGTCGCTCGCGATGACGAAATTGACGGGTGGGAAGGGGATAGGTCTCACAACTATTGCAGGCGCATGCGGCGGTAGGACAGGGCCTCTGCAATGTGTTTCTGTTCAATGACGTCCCCGGCCTGTTCCAGATCCGCAATGGTTCTCGCCACACGGATGATGCGGTGATATCCCCGTGCGGAAAGTTTCAATGCGTCCGTCGCCTTGTCCAGCATGTCTCGCGCCTCGCTGCATAGCGGGGCGATTTGTTCCAGAACCTTGCCGCCGGCCTGTGCATTAACGTGCAGGTCTTCGCCCATTTCTTCATAACGCTGTTTCTGGAGATGACGGGCGGCATTCACCCTTTCCCTGACCGAAGCGGACGGCTCCCCTTCCGGCAATGCGGACAGCTTTGTGACGGGTACGGGCGGCACATCGACATGCAAATCGATCCGGTCCAGCATCGGGCCAGAGATTTTGGCCTGATAATCGGCGGCGCATTTTGGTGCGCGTGTACATTCCAGATCAGTATCGCCCAGATGCCCGCAGCGGCAGGGGTTCATCGCGGCAATCAACTGGAAATCCGCCGGATAGGTCACATGCTGATTGGCCCTTGCAATCAAGGCCTGTGCTGTTTCCAGAGGTTGGCGCAGGGCCTCCAGCGTGCGGCGGTCAAATTCCGGCAGTTCGTCCAGAAATAAAACGCCCTTATGCGCCAGAGATATCTCACCGGGTTTGGGTTTTGCACCGCCGCCGATCAAGGCAGGCAGGGAGGCGGAATGATGCGGATCGCGATAGGGACGTTCGCGCACCAGCCCCCCTTCCGGCAGCGTTCCGGCCAGTGAATGGATCATGGAGACGTCAAGCGCTTCCCGCGCAGACAAAGGCGGCAGGATTCCCGGCAGGCAGGACGCCAGCATGGATTTTCCCGATCCCGGCGGGCCGCTCATCAGCAGGTTATGTCCGCCCGCCGCCGTAATCTCAAGGGCGCGTTTGGCGGTTTCCTGTCCTTTGACTTCCGCCAGATCGGGATGGCGGCTGGAAAATGCAGCCTGTTCGGGGGCAGAAGGGCGGGAGAGAACCTGCGTTCCTTTTATGTGATTGATGACCTGTAACAAATCATTCGGGGCGAGGATATCTATATCCCCCGCCCAGCACGCTTCCGCACCGCATGCCTCCGGGCAGATCAGGCCTTTGTCGTGTTCTGCGGCGAACATGGCGGCGGGCAACACTCCGTTGACAGAGCGGATATGCGCGCTGAGGGAAAGTTCGCCCAATGTGACGTAATGCGCCATTTCCGCCGCCGGGATCACGTCCATTGCACAGAGCAGGCCGAGCGCAATCGGCAAATCATAATGAGAGCCTTCTTTCGGCGTGTCCGCCGGGGCGAGGTTGACGGTCAAACGTTTCGCAGGCAGCGATAAACCAAGGGCATGCAGAGCGCCGCGCACGCGTTCCTTACTTTCTGCCACCGCCTTGTCCGGCAGGCCGACGATGTTAAACGCCACCACCCCGCCGGAGATTTGCACCTCCACGTCAATCGGCCTGACGTCCACGCCCTGAAATGATACTGTCGGTATTCTGGCGACCATATCTATTTATTCTATAGAAGTAGTCTTCTGTCCAGAGCGAATGAGGTGATAGTAAACCCATCTGCTGCGGGCGAAGTCAAAGCCCGCCGCGCCGTCGAGAAATCCCAGTTTTAAAATCCAGGAATGAAGAAAAGCGAGTTCTGGGCGGAGCGGATTGCGGCGCAGCAATTTTTTGAGCGTATTTCGCCATGGCACGGGATCGGGCGGCCAGGCGTTCTTACGGGTCATGCAGATTTCCCAAACGGCATAACGCTTGTGCCGTTCCAGCCAGTCTTGTTTCGAATAATTGGCAATATGCAACAGGGGCGCGTGCAGCCGCCCGACACGCCCCTTACCTCTCAGGACAGGCTGGTAATGGCCTTCTATTTCTCCCATGCCGGGGCAATCAAGATCATCCACATTTGGAAAGCGCATTTTCCGCCGGTTGAACAGCGCAATCTTCTGATTGCGCAAGCCATAGGACAGGAGGGTGTCGTTCCAGACATACTGGCCGGAAATAAAATAGCCCGCCACATCGTCATGGCAAGTTTGTTTCTTTT
>CAKZKV010000037.1 GCA_937124505.1 uncultured Alphaproteobacteria bacterium | reverse complement strand
CCTGACTGGCGGAGCCAGCCAGATCCCCGGTTTACGTGACATCTCCCAGAACATTCTGGACAAGCAGGTGCGTCTGGGCCGCCCGATCCGCACCCATAACCTGCCGGAAACTATGCAGGGGCCGGATTTTGCCACCACCACCGGCCTTCTGACCTATCTCTCCGAGCGCTCCTATGAAATTCCCGCCAATATCGCCACCTCCTCCGATGACATGACCATCCTCGAAAAATTCAAAATCTGGTTGAAGGAAAATTGGTAAAGGCAGAGATACACTCACTGACCAGCCTGCGCGGGATTGCGGCGTTATGGGTTGCAACCACCCACCTCTCTATGGGCATCCTGAATGGCTATCTGCCCACGTTCAGCGAAAAAACAGATTTTGGTCTGTTCACCCTGATGATCGGTTACGGGCATTATGCGGTTGATTTTTTCTTTGTACTCAGCGGTTTCATCATGTGCTACGCCTACAAGGACAAACTGACCACACATTACAGCCACAAAAATCTTTATAACTTTTATGTGGCCCGTTTTGCCCGTCTCTGGCCGATTACATCCTTCTTCTCTGTGCTTTTGTTTCTTTTATTGATGACAGGATTGTGGACGTCTGAACGGGACATTGGCACGGCCAACTTTATCGCCAGCATCACGTTTTTCGATCTGGCGCTGGGCCCGGATGCCGCCATTAATGAACCCGCATGGTCCATCAGTGCCGAGTTTTTTGCCTATCTTCTCTTTCCGTTTTTTCTGATCGCTCTAAAGAAAGACATCAAACTCCCCTATCTGGTGATCAGTATTCTGGGGTTATCGGGACTGCATATCTACATAGAATCACTGTATGGTTCTGACCCGCAGACATATTCGTCTTATATGCTATTCCGCGTCTCTATCGAATTTCTATGCGGTTGTTTGCTTTATTCCATTTCACAAAAAACAGACATCTCAAAATATGCTAATCCGGCATTTTTAAGTCTGTTAGCCGTTTTTCTGTTTTTCATCATCTTTTTTCCACTCAATTTTCTGATCTTGCCGCTCATACCATGGCTCATTTTGTTTTTGGCATTCACACGCAAATCTGTAGACAAATTTATGTCAGCGGGATTTATGGTCTATCTAGGGAAAATTTCCTTTTCTATTTATCTGGTGCATTATCCCTTTATCGAGTTGATGGAAGCGTTATGCGGTGATTATCTGGGAACACTTGATCGAACGGAAGATCAATTCCTGATCCGCCTGCATCTGGCAGGAATGCTCGGAGCCGTCACTGGTCTGGCCGCCCTGTGCTATCACCTGATTGAACTGCCGGGACGTTTTTTTATTAAAAAGCGGTTGAGTATTACGACCTAAGCCTTACCAGATATAGATTGCATTCATTCCAGCTTTAGTCCCTGTCACAGCCATCACCCTGCAAAATCTCTTGTTTCAACTGGCGTAAACTGGTCCAGTCCTGAGTTTTTGAGTCCCCGTGATAAAAGTTCCGTTTGTTGAAAATCTTGTGATCCTCCAGAACAGACTTAATCTGAACATCAGGGGGCTGTCTCTGGCCTTTTATAATATGGAGTTGCTCCAGATCAACAACATAAAACACCCCTTTTTTGTTCATGACCAGCGCTATGGCCTGCCTGTTATTACGATGCGCCAAAATATCGTAAATAATGCCAACATTGATACCGGAAAGGTCTGTGACTTCGGCCCCCATCATATCAAATATGGAATAGGGATCTACTTTATTCTTGTCTGTTGCACTATCCTTAGATTTTTGAAATTCCTGATAGACTTTTATGCGCGGCGTGATAACACCACCGTCATCTACAACATCACTTACACTGGAAATTGTATATTGTGCAGCCAATTCTCTCAAACAAGCCTTTTGCCTTTCTTCCAATCTCTGCAAAGCCCCATTATCCCCAAGCAGATAAAAAACGCCAAAGATAAAAAAGCCAGTGGCCGCTATCATCAAAGCGATCACAAAAAATAACAGGAAACTTTGCTTGGGAAAGGGAGATCCTCTCTCTTCTTGCAGATTAGAGCCGTCTTGTCTTCCGTATTCTTTGTGTTTATAAGAAGTCATAATACTAAAACTCCCGGTTTCCGGGAAAATTTGACCTCTTTATAATTGCCTGATCCCTGATTAAAGTACCTCAGCAATTATGATCAGGAGCCTATTTCCCCGCCATAGATTGCAATAACTCAGCCGTCTCTTCTACCTTGTCCACGGCCACCATGCCAACGGTATGATATCCCGCATCGACATGCATCACTTCACCCGTGACCCCTGCTCCCAGATCTGACAACAGAAACAGGCCGGCATTGCCGACGTCTTCAATGGTCACATTCCGGCGCAGCGGTGCGTTATACTCATTCCATTTCAGGATAAAGCGGAAATCACCAATTCCGCTGGCGGCCAGTGTTTTGATCGGCCCGGCGGAAATCGCATTCACCGTAATATTTTGCGGCCCCAAATCAGCGGCCAGATAACGGACAGAGGCTTCCAGTGCCGCCTTGGCAACCCCCATCACGTTATAATGCGGCATCACACGCTCCGCACCGTAATAAGTCAGGGTCAATAAACTCCCCCCCTCTTTCATTAGAGGAACCGCCCGTTGACAGACAGAGGTAAAGGAATAAACGGAAATATCCATCGTCCGCAGGAAGTTGTCACGCGTGGTATCTAAATACAACCCGTCCAACTCAGACTTGTCGGAAAATGCTATCGCGTGAACCAGAAAATCCAGCTTGCCGAACTCTTCCTCGATTTTTTGAAAAGCCGTATCAATACTGGCTTCATCCGTTACATCACAAGGAATCAAAAGGTTCGCGCCCACACTTTCCGCCAGGGGCCGTACGCGTTTCTCAAGTGCTTCCCCCTGATAGGTAAAGGCCAGTTCCGCCCCCTGATCCGCCAGTGCCTTTGAAATCCCCCAGGCAATCGAGCGGTCATTTGCAACGCCCATGACCAGTCCTTTTTTTCTCTTCATCAAATCCGTCATCATTTTTTCCTTTGTTCGCCTTATCCTACATATTTTGCGCGTCACGTCCAGTTGATAAATATAGATAAAATTTGAAATAAATTTTATGAAAATGACAACCTTTGTTAAGTCATTCTTTGTACAATTAAGATATAAAATTATATAGATAACCAAGGATCAACCTCAGGATGTCTCTCAAAACGGACGAAATAAATACCGTTATCGAACGGGTTCAAAAACAATTGTCAGGTTACAACAGTTCCCTGGAACTCATTTGCATGACTCACAAGACTGGAGCTCGCACACTTGCCTGCATGAATTTACGTAAAGGATATATGGGGGAAGATATTTCTCTTTCTTTGAATAAACTTATTGGCGTCTGGGCAAAAGAGGAGGCAAATGACTCACGCTCAGAGTTTTTAGGTACGATTGAAACGCAAAAAAGCGGTTTTGCCGGTCTTTTTAAAAAGAAATTGTACTTAAATATCATAGCACTAAACACTGATACTTATAAAACAGCAGAAGAACTTGAACTGGATTTATACAGACTTAGCTGGCATGCCTGTAACTCACTAAAAAATATGATGTATAATGGTGGGGGTGAGCGTGACCGTATTTTAATCCCCAATCCCAAGGGAATTAAACTGCTTGTAAATAACCTTCAGGCAGATATATTTGCATCTCTCTTATACAGCCTGATCCATCGGAAAAACTACGTCTCTCTGCTGGGGAAAATGCGTACCAGGTTCATTACAAGCGACATGGCTAAACAAGAACCCGAAGCATATCCTTTCATCATGACTTTGGATCAAACTGAATATCTGTGTAACCAACTGCTAAATAAAAGAAAACTAACCTCTAATCCAATTGAGCAAGTCTGGGCCGCTGCAAAACTTATCATAAAAACAATTAGTCATCAAAAACTCGAAACCTGGCAGCAGTTCGCCAAGTATTCGCAAGAGATGGTCTGGCGTGGCATTCCTCCAGAGATCATTATTTCTATTGCAATAGATCGCAATGACGATATCGAAACAAAAAAACTGGGGGTGCAGGTTTCCGGTTTAACGGGGATCAAACCTCTGTCAACTGATGAAAGCATAGGGTATTACAATCCTTACAAAACGGATATTGAAAATGCCGAAATACATGCCTCCCTTACTGATGAGTTATTCGAAAACCTTATCACAAGAGCCATATTCGAGAATTCAGCATCCCCTTTTCTGGAAAAAGCAGATGAACAAAATATGAAACTTCGAAAAGGCCAGTTTCTGGGATGGTGTGCTATTGCTCTGCAGGACGCGGCGGATGTTTTTGAACGTTCAATCAAAGCAAAGCAACCGCCAACACAAACAACCCGTGAAGTTTTCAAGAATGGTTTACAAAAAATGCCCTGGATGAGGCTTAAAATACTGGGCGAGGAAATATCAAAATTACGCCGTGAGAAAAAAGATATCTCACATGATGAGTTTATTTCATTTCTTGATAAGAACTACCAGCATAAGTACGCTGCGGCTTCAGTCTCACGGTCATATAATAAACACAAACAGGAAATCAAGCTGGAAACATCTTCATTGGAAAATTCGATGACAAGTATGGAAGATGAAATTTATGGCCCTAATATCCCTCAATCGAATTATGCGACAACAGCGACCAGACACTAATATAAAAAAGGGCCTTTCACAGGCCCTTTCAATTTCTTCAGAAAGATTAAGTCTTATACCCTTTTGCATTCAAATCGTGAGAAGGCATCCGAG